>CAZMNG010000063.1:0-10883 GCA_964567505.1 uncultured Chthoniobacterales bacterium | reverse complement strand
CATGGCCGTTTGCTGCTCTTCCAGTCAAAAAGCTTCGCTCTCCCCCGTTTCCCGCGAGAAACGCTCCCAGCGCTTCTCTGATGTCGGCGCAGCTTGCAATTACCGCAGCCAGCCGCTCTTCCATCGCCTCACGTCCGGTTTGCACGGTATAGGCAATATCAACGAGCGAATACTGCGCTGCCTCAGCGCCATCCAGAAACGAAATCCATTTTTCGGCGTAGGCTCGCAATCCCTGCGGGGTCTTAGCGGAAAGGATAAATAAATTTTGCGGCGAATGAAAGGTCGCAACAGGAAACCGAGGGTAATCCTCCACCACGAGGTGACAGTTTGTGCCGCTGAAACCGAACGAACTCACCGCCGCTCTTCGCGCATCGCCGCCTGTTTGCCAATCTCGAACCCGATCATTTACGTAAAAGGGGGATTCCTCAAATCGGATACGTTGATTTGCTTTGGCGAAATGCAATGAAGCTGGAATCTTTCCATGTTTCATCGCCAAAAGAACCTTGATCAGGCTGGCTATCCCGGCGGCGGTCGTTGTGTGCCCAATATTGGTTTTTACCGAACCCAGGGCGCAGAATTGCCTTTTGTTCGTATACTGAGTAAACGCAGTAGTAAGCGCCCTGACTTCGATTGGATCTCCTAACCGCGTACCGGTGCCGTGGGCTTCTACTAACTGCAAATTCTCTGGAGAAATCCCAGCCCGCTCATATACGTTTATCTCCAAGGTTGCCTGCGATTGACCATTAGGCGCTGTGATACCATTTGTGCGACCATCCTGATTTACGCCGCTGGCACGAATCACACCATAGACGAAATCGCCCTCTTTGACCGCTAACTTAAGCGGCTTTAGTACCACGACGCCGACACCCTCGCTGAGTACAATTCCATCCGCATCATCGCTAAAGGCTCGACAGCGTCCCGTCGGCGAGAGCATTCTCGCTTTGCTTGTCCGAACATACAATTGTGGTGTTGTTAAAATGGATACCCCACCCGCCAATGCCATATCGCAATCGCCGGCGATAATGCTCTGGCACGCTTGATGCACCGCTACCAGGGAGGACGAACAGGCAGTATCAATCGCTAAACTCGCTCCTGTGAGACCGAGTGTATATGAGATCCGGGAAGCGAGAATCGAGGGAGCCGATCCAAGAAAAGCATCTGCCGTATTGTCAACGGAGCATTCCCGTAATCGGAGCGAGTAATCACCTGCGGTCGCTCCAACAAAGACTCCGCACTGGCGCCCGCGCAGGTTACGCTCACAATAACCGGCATTTTCCAATGCCTTCCATGCTTCCTCGAGAAAGAGGCGTTGTTGGGGGTCGATCGACTCTGCCTCTCGAGGCGAAATTTTGAAAAACATTGAGTCGAAGCAGTCCACGTCTTCTAAATATCCGCCCCAGCGACTGTTAGTCTTGCCGGGAGTATCTGGATCGGGATCATAGTATAAATTGCAATCCCAGCGATCGCTTGGGACAGTCGAGATCGAGTCGATACCGGCGGCCAGATTTCGCCAAAAGGCATCCAGGTCATTCGCTCCGGGAAAGCGGCCGGCCATCCCTATGACAGCAATGTCGGTATCAGCGAAACGATCATTTCCGACATCCTGTCGCTTCGCCGTCTCATCTGCCAGAACCGACTGCTGGCGCCGAATGTCGATGGCTTGCCCAGCGTCCTCACCGGTCCCTCTTGCCTCGCTATCCTGCGCAGTAGGAGCCAACGGTCCAGACACGAGATAGTCAAGTAACGTTCGCGGGGTCGTCCGCTCGTAAAGGATGGTAGTATCCAGATTAAGTCCGTAACAGCGGTTCAATTCTTTTACCATCTCCACTGCCAGAACGGAATCGAAGCCCAGCTCTTTGAAGCTCTGGTCTTCGTCCATTTCCGTCGCAGGAAGCATCAGAAGCTGACAAATTTGGGATCGAATCGCTTGTCGCAAAATTCCCAGACGCTTTGCCGGAGCACGGTCCAACCTTCCTTTTGCCGCCGGCTGATTTATTGAAAGTCCGTCTCGGGAAAGAGAGACTGAGGCGGCCCGGGTGGTCATACTTTGACTCTCAACGAGTGATGATTCTTCCGACACTCCCGATGCAGCAGTGAATGAATCTCCAAAGCCGCTTCCAATGGAACCTTGTATGCTTTCACTGCGCTCGCTCTGGGAGAGAGTCAACTCATGCCCTTTAAGCTCTTCGTCGATCACCCGGTCCAGCTTCGATAGAAGCGCACCAGTCACCTGTCCCTTCAAAGTCATCAAGGTCACCCGGGATTTTGCTGCCAATTGGTCAGCAAGACGCAAACTGAGAGTTAAAACCTCTCTCTTATCCGCAAACTGCAGCGGCGCTCCCAGTTCAGCAAGTTCAGCACCCCTGAGATTCTCGCCGGTAAACATCATCCGGTTTGCGACATTGGCCCCCAATTTTTCAGGAATAATCAGGGTGGCTCCCATCCCGGGGGTAAAACCAAAATTCAAAAAATTCGCGCTGTAATAGCTCTCCTTGGCAAGTATCACGAAGTCGCCGAAAAGACTGAAGGCGAATCCTCCACCGATGGCATGGCCGGCGACGGCATGAATGAACGGTACCGGGCATTCCAGAATGCCGCGATAAAAGCACGCGAGCTCCGAAAACGACCGCTCTTTGGCGCGGAACCGCTTCAGTAGTGCGGCATCGGCGCCAGAACAGAAATAGGGACCGGTATTGGTCAGAACGACAACCTTGATCGCATCGTCTTCCGCAATCTCCTGCAAACGTCTTCGAAAAGCTGCGACAAATGAATCGGTGAACGCGTTGTTGTGATCTTCATCGCACATCCGGAGAAGGGCCACGCCATTCTGAACCTGGAGTGAGATTATCTTCTGGTCTTCAACGGCTGCATCGGCGCGAAAAGCAATTCCAGCAGTCGCCGAATCGAGGCGCCGGAGTGTGACGCTCTTCTCCAAATCACGAACCGGGACCTTTTGCTTTATCAGTTTCGGCGGCGGCTGATCGAAACGCGGAATGCGGTCTCCATTTCCGGTGCCTTTCGACACCCAGTATGACTTTCGGTCAAAGACATATTCGGGCAGTGCTACTTTGTGGAAGTCGCTTTCAAACCAGTCCGGCCACGGAATCGACGCCCCTTGCAACCATAACGTTAAAAGTGCATGCCGAAGGCTGCTGCGGATACCATTTTGAGAGGTGGGATTCAGGGTCGCGGTTACCTGGGTCGGCTTGCTCGGAGTTCCAATTTGCAACACCAGTGTGTTCGGATTCGGATCCGGGATTTCTGTCCCCTGCAAATTGACTATTTCGCTCAACCATCGCGCGTCTCTTTCCTGAGAAAGAGCCGGTCGAGCACACTCCGGCAGCTTCTCTGCAAGAACAGAGCCCCGACAAGAGTCCTCGATCGCGTTCAGATTGACCCTCGATGCGATGTTTGCGAAGTCCGGATTATCCGCAAGACATAGTTCAATCAACTGCTCTTTCGAAAGCAATCCGGTAATCACTAGCTCGACAAGTGAACGGCTTCCTCGGCTCTCGATCGGTTGGCTGTTAAACTGCCACTTCTGACTTAGCCGGCGGAAACATACTTCGAGAATAACGAAGAGAAGAAATCGTTTATCAGCCGCACCCGAATTTTCGAGCGAGCAAATCTCGTTGTCAAACAGCATTCTTCGGACGCTATCTCCATTGAGCAAAGCATCCCATTCTTCTACCAGATGGATAAACGTTCGCTGATTTTGCATCAGGGAACGAGCTCTATCTAATCTACGCACCCAATCTAACTGGCTGAGGGATCTGCATCTGAGCCAATCCTGGAGGAGAACGGGAGTGACCCTGAACGGGGACAGAATCTGGCGCGAGATCGGATCATAGTACGGCAGCATCAAAGCCTGAAGCTCAACCTGCTCACAAAACGACTCGTCTCGTTCGACGGCCAATGCGCTTTCTAATGGAAGAGAACCAGCGATCGCCAGACCTACGGCATTTCCCAGACCTTCCCCGCAAATATACAACGGACTAATCCCCCCGGCGATCACACGTCGCACCAAGGCGTAAAGCGCAGCGAACTCGGTCGCTTTCTCCGGATCTCGATCGAGGGCGGTTCCCCCGAGCCGTTTCAGACAGTCCTTGTAGTGAACTTCGAATGTGGAATCGTCACTTAATAACTGCTCGATTCTGCCGGGACGGACCGACAAAGAATTTCCGACCCGGAGCACTACCGCCCGTTGCTCGACTGCGCTGGCTTTGTCATTCGAATCCGGATCAAGTCGAGTCGCTTCGGTCCTCAGAAAATCAATGAGTTCCTGCTTGCATGATACGATGCTTCCACAGCGGTATTCCCAAAATTCTCTGCCCTTGGCAAGGGTATGACTCAGGTCTCGCAAAGTCACCTGAACAAACGACTCGCTCTGAGTGTACTTGATCCACGCAAGCAAAAGCCCTCGAAGGCTATGCGAAGATCGCGCCGAAAATAGAAACAGGCTTTCTGGCCCAGGATCGAGCGAAGCATCGCAATCCGAAGGAATTTTCGAACTAACCTCTTCTTCGATCGCCGCCTCCAGGATTACATGCGCGCTCACACCGCCAAAACCGAAGGAGCTGACTCCGGCGCGTCTCGGAGTCTCTTCGGCTCCCACTCGCCATTCGGAAAGCGCCGTCACAGGCCAGAAAGGACTTTGATCAAAATCAATCATCGGATTGATCTGCCTCAGATGCAGCGATGGCGGGATTTTCTTGTGCCGCATCATCAACAGGACCTTGATTACGCCGGCGATTCCCGCCGCGGCTTCCAGATGGCCGATGTTGGTTTTCACCGATCCCACCGCGCAATGCCGTGCGGATGACGGCCCTTCACTGGCGAATGCCTGGCGGAGTCCTTCAATTTCGATGGGGTCTCCCAGCGATGTTCCGGTGCCGTGAGCTTCGATATAGGTAATCGATCTGGAACTAACACCTGCGCTTCGCCAGGCGGCACGGATCAACTCTCGCTGCGTGTCGACGCGCGGCGAAGTAATGCTCGGCGCATTGCCGACATGATTTACCGCCGAGCCCTTCAGTATGCCATGGATCCGATTCCCGTCGCGCCTGGCTTCTTCCAGTCGCTGCAAAAGCACGACTGCGACGCCCTCGCCCGGCACATAACCGTCTGCACCGGCGTCAAAGGCTCGGCAGCATCCCTCCAGACTCAGCATGTGAGACTTAGAAAATGAGACGTACTTCCAAGGATGACAGATAATGTTAACCCCTGCGCTAATTGCGAAATCGGCTTCGCCGTTCAACAGAATCCGCCGGGCATCGTGTAAAGCCACCAGCGAGGAGGCGCAGGCGGCGCCAATCGTTTTGCTTTCTCCATGCAGATCGAGAACATACGAGATTCGGTTGGCGAGAATCGCATCGTAATTGCCCAAGCAGGAAAAGGGTTCTATTGGAGCCTTCTCAGTCAGCAATAATTGCAGGTAATCGTTGGTCATTACACCAACTGAAACCGCTGTCCGCGCTTTTCTGAGCGTTGCTAACCCAACGCCAGCATCTTCAACACAGTGCCAAGTCTCCTCTAACAATAAGCGCTGCTGAGGATCCATTTGAACGGCCTCGCGTGGAGAAATGTTAAAAAATCGACTATCAAATCCGTCTACCTGATCGAGAAAGGCACCCCAATTGCTAATCAGTCCGGCGCTGTTACTATCATTGGATTCACGGCTTTGAACCGTCTCCCAACGCTCCACGGGTACAGTCCGAACGCTATCGACTCCATCACGTAGATTTGCCCAAAATTCTTCGTAATGATTTGCCCCTGGGAAACGGCACGCCATTCCGATAATTGCTAGGTCACCTGTTGGATTACGGCCGGCCATGATCAGCAATGACTGCTCGATTGCTGTTGCGCTTCGGTTTTCCTTCGGAGGACCACGCTGCTATTGATTCCACCAAAGCCAAAGGAATTACTCAACCCGAACTCCCCATTGAACGGTTTCGGTTCCTTTCCGACAAAGCCGATCTCCTCATCGATGGGAACCTCCAGATTCAAATTTGGATGGACGAAGCCCTCGTTGAGCTGAATCAGGCTTGCCACGGCTTCGATGATGCCTGCAGAAGAGAAGCAGTGGCCGGTGAGAGGTTTTGTTGCATTGACGCAAAGGTGAGGCGCATGGGCGCCGAAAACCTTTCGTATCGCCTCGCACTCTATTTGATCTCCAATCGGCGAAGCTGTCCCATGCGCGTTCAGGTAGTCGATCATCTCCGCGGTAATCCCGGCTTGTTCAATTCCATTCCGCATCGCTCTGACTTCTCCATCGAGGCTCGGGTTAGGGAGATGGTTACCATCAAGAACACAAGAAGCACCGGCCAACTCGCCGATGTTGCTGGCTCCTCGACTCTCGGCAGATTCAGGAGTTTCCAACACCAGACAGGCGCTCCCTTGACCCCACACACACCCCTTGTGTTGCTGGTCGAACGGTCGACACACCTTTTCCGGTTCCGCCGATGGATCACCGGTAAAGGCCGCTCCCAATATCGCAAACGCCTTTAGTTCCAAAAGCGAAAAATCGGTAGCGGCGCCGCACACCAGACAGGCGTCCACCATTCCCGAACGCAGCCAGCCCAGGGCTTGATAGAGAGCAACATTCCCACTCGCCGCCACTGCGCCAACCGTTACCCCGGGACCATGAATGGATAGAATTTCGCTAATCACTCCGATCTGATGGGAATCGGAAAACGACATAGCATAGCGCGGAGCAACGTACTCCGGCTGAGTCAAAAACCGTGTAACATTTTCGAAGATGTAACGCTGCTGGAGATTACTACCCGCGATAATTAGTCCCAGGCGTTGGGACGGAATCGGCGAGAGATGCAATCGCGCCTGCTCGTAGGCCTGGATCGCAACGCAGGCCGACCACCGGATAGAGTCTGGAATGTTTCTTAGAACTTTGCCAGCACGGCAACCGACGGCCGGCAACTCATTCTCGCTCTGCTCAATAAATGAGGACCAAGAAAAATCGCGGATCGGTGCGGCCACGTGAATCTCCGTTCTGCTAGCATCTGCAACAGGCAACATCTGAATACCGGAACGACCTATGCGCAGTGAGTCGGCAAATTCGCTAACATTGTGGCCGACCGCCGAAATTACCCCTGCACCCGTAATCCACATCGTTCATTCCGCAAGCGAGTTACGCTCCGTTGGCATGCTTGTAGAGGACATCTACCAGCGCTTGAATATTCCGCGCCTGAGACAATTCCATACGCGGGATCCTCAGATCGAGCTGCTCCATCGAGTACATTGCCACTTCCACCCGGTCAACTGAATTGGCTCCCAGATCGACGAGGCTTTTATGAGCCGCAATCTCCGTCTCATCGACATCGCCCAACACCCGGCGGACGTTTGCCTTGACTACCGCAAAAATCGATTCCTTATCCATGATTGTCGCGATCAGCAAGTCTCAGAGACGCACCGCAAAACAACGACGGTTTGTCTCGTTCCGTGTTCAAACTACAGGTGTCCTATACACGTTCGCCCTGTCAGAGGACAAGCGTAATTTTCATATTTATTTTCATTTATCGCTTTTTCCATACGTTCTCTAATGCGACTAGAGTGACATTTATATGACAAGGATCTTCGTGTTCCCCGGGCAGGGTTCACAGTTTGTCGGGATGGGACAGAAGCTTTTCTCTCTTTTCCCAGCGGAAGTTCGCGCGGCGGACCAACTTCTTGGCTATTCGGTCGAGAAATTGTGTCTGCAAGATAAGGACGGAGAACTTAACCAGACCCAGTATGCGCAACCGGCTCTCTTTGTGGTCAATGCGCTCACGTTTCTCAAGAAGCTCCGTGACACAGGGCAGCCACCGGACTATGTGGCCGGGCATAGCCTAGGGGAGTACAATGCTCTTTTCGCAGCGGGCGTCTTCGATTTTGCTACCGGTATCCAACTGGTCAAGGAACGTGGGCTGCTAATGAGCCGTGCCTCTGGAGGCGGAATGGCCGCGGTCATCGGGTTAACAAGCAACCGGACCAAAGAGATTCTTCAGAGAGCCGGGCTCTCCGGCTTGGATATTGCAAACTACAACGCGCCCACTCAGACCGTTATCTCCGGTCCCAAAGAAGAGATTGCGCGAGCACAAAGCATCTTCGAAAAGGAGGTGGCAACCATGTACGTCCCGCTCCGAGTCAGCGCTGCCTTTCATTCTCGCTACATGACCCAAGCTGCCAACGAATTCGCGCGCTTTCTCGAGCCGTTCAGATTCGCCTCTCCCCAAATTCCAGTGATCGCCAACATTTCCGCGCGGCCCTATTTGAGTGAACAAACCAAGTCCACCCTGGCCGGACAGATCAACAGCCCGGTAAGATGGTTTGAATCGATGGAGTACCTGCTCCGGCAACCCAATCCGCAAATCGAAGAAATCGGTCCGGGAAACGTGCTTACGGGTCTGGTTCGAAAAATCAAAGCAGCGATGGGCCAATAGACCGACAGAGGATCGATCTCGAGAGGGAAGTTAATCGTCGACAAGCGAATGTTTTGAAGTATGTTCGCACCCCTGATTTTGGTTCGACGGAAGGGTGGCTGAGCTGGTCGAAGGCACCTGACTCGAAATCAGGCGTACGGGAAACCGTACCGTGGGTTCGAATCCCACCCCTTCCGCCACCGAGATAAGCTCTTCGCAATCGGGCCTCATCCTAATGGGTTATTCCCCGATTGCGCTTCGCTCGGTAGTTTGCCTGGCTGAGTGAATAACGGAGACAAACATCATGGAAAACAATTTGATTCAGGCGTACGAACGGCAGATGAGGAGGTTCAACTTGGCGGTGATCGTCTCCGCTTTGGTGGCCTTGACAATATTGTTCATCGCATGGCCATTTTTGCAATAAAGCCAGGACCGCCGGGCGGCGGCCTGAAAGTTCTCCTGGTGCTGGTCAGCCTTGCCTGCGAATCCTGCGCGTATCAGCAGGCTTCCACGCCGTTCGGCCCGAATGATCACGCTTTCATGGTAGCGCAGCCTTATCCGCGCGAAGTGGCCCTCGCAAAGAAGCGGTTCCAGAACTTTATCAGGCGAGCCGACCAGAAGCAAAGACTGACCCTTGCCGAAACTCCCTATGTCGCGGTGCGAGCGTATCAACTCACGGCCGACGACGTGCCATGGCTAACCTGGAAGATGGCACTGGGCAAAATCCCGATGAACGATTTCTACGGGGCGGATCTTTTGCAGAATTCAGGCAGTGTTCCAATCGAGTTCCTTTTGGTTTTCGACCAGCGGACAGGAGAGCTTGCAGCCCCGGACGGTGTTCTGGTCGTCGGAAGTCCGGCGAACGGCAAGATCGGGCTATACGGCGGAGTGCGGGCTGTCTACGGGGGCGGCGGGTTCTGGTAGGACAGGAGGGAATGGTGGACCGTCGGCGCTCTCTGGATCGCGGCCGATGAACGGCGATCGCCTTTTTAGATTGATTGCACGAGGCGCTGGTCGATTATTGCATCCAGCCGCCGGCGTGCAACGCAAATCTAAATGACCTCTAAAACTGAATGATTCGATATCTCCTGCTCTTTTCCGGGCTTCTAGGTCTGCTCTCTGGATGCGGCGCTTACGATTCCACCAAAGCCGATACCCGCAATTATGCCGTCGAAACGTTTTATCCCGAATCGAACGAAATTCGCCTCGCAGAACAACGGGCGCGCAACTATTGGCAAAAAAATGCGAGCCTTTTCGGTCCCGAACCCCACTATCTCGTCGTCGCGGCATCCTCGATGCTGGCGGCGGAACTGAATGCGGAATTTTCGGTCAAATTGGACCGCTCTGAGACAAGTGGAGCGTACTTTACCCAAGGAATTTCGAGCAGCTCCAAGCAAGGTGTACAGGGGTACGTGATTTTTGATACGAAAACGGGCCGCGCCGTCAGTAGTCAGGGATACATCATTGTAAATACACCTCCTCGGGGCCAGATCGTGAACGTCGCGCAGTACACCGCCCGATACATCGGATTCGGTGGGTAACCGCATTCCACCATCGCCTATTGCGAACCCGGTGGAATGTAGTCAACCGCGCCGGAACCGGGGGGCGACTGAGGTGGCTCCTGGTTGCCGGTCGGACCGGCCGGGTTGGCTTCCGGATTGACTGGAACTCCCATCATGCCGGCGTTCCAACCGGAGTTCTCAGAGCAGCTTGTTAGGGACAGAACGCCGCCGATCACAACAAAACTCAAACACAAGGTCAACCAGCCTTTCATGTTGGACACAATCAGCATTCAACCTTCGGATCTCAAGTGGTTACAAAAAAAGTTTGCATTCTTTCACGCACAACCGCTGAACATCTTCCGATACCCCAGTGACTCCTCCCCTCGAGATCGAAGCCAAATCTCCAAACCTTTCGCAAGCCGGATTGAAGGCCTGGGTCATTTCTTAGCCTCCTGTGCTCGAAAATCTCGCCGGCCAAAGCTCTCGTGCGATAGGGCCGTTGATCGCCTTGAGGCGACCCTGAGCCTGCGAATCACCGAGCAGGCGCAGCTTGCCGCCGGGCCGCGTAGTACGAACCGATCACCAGAAACGCGGCGAGCACCTGTGCAACAATGGTTTCCACCGTCGGATAGATCGAGAACCAGACCCCCATCCAGTCAGGGATGACATGTTCAAGTACGTCGATCTTTGTCGTCGGCAGCCAGTTCGCCAGCTGCATTTCCTGCGCCTGTTCGCCGACCATGACCAGGAGGACAAAGCCAAGCATGACACCGGTCGACACCAGCAGCTTTCGATACGGCAATCGCGTGTGCGCAACAAATGTGAGCACCGCGACACAGCCCGACAAAATGAGGCCAATTAACGCGCCCCAAAGCACAATTCGTCCTCCCATCTGCAGGAAATAACTCTGCAAAAAGAGCACCACTTCGAAACCCTCGCGATACAGGGAAGCAAATCCCAGCAGGCC
>CAZMNG010000062.1:0-10916 GCA_964567505.1 uncultured Chthoniobacterales bacterium | reverse complement strand
GCGAATGTTACAAGCGGTCGAACTGGAGTCTGACGAGTTCGAGAAAGATGAATCAGCGACCGCGCGATTCAATCCCGGAAATCGCGTCGAATTGCGATCCAGACGCGACTTATCTTCGCGTTGAATGGCAGGCGCTGATCGCGCTCGATGCCAGACGGATTTTATTCGGAATCAGAATTTACCATTGCGCGCTTGAGGCGGTCCGCCAGAACCGGGGCGCGGCGCTCCTGCTTGCCGAGAACCTTCGCACGATGACTGAGGAGATGCTGCGCTATAAGCGCTTAACCCGGTGCAAAGAGCGGGTGATTGGGCTTTTGGGCGGCTGAGTTCCCAGGCTAATGCCGAGATCGGAGGCGGATCACAATCGGCAAACCATAGTAGCCGTTCTGATCGCGGATTCTGGCTTCGAGATAGCGCCGGTAGTCGTCTGTCAGAAGTTCTGGGTAGTTGACAAACAGGATGAAATTCGGCGGCGCCACCAAAGCATTCCGCGGCGGATCGATCTGTGTTGCGTAGAGCAGTTTCAGCCGCTTATTTGCGCGCATGGGCGGGGGACTGACGGTCATCGCTTCCTGGAGCAGCCGGTTCAACACACCGGTCCCGATCGAGCGCTTCGCATGCTTTTGGACCTTTTCGATGCTTCTAAAGAGCCGATCGAGATTTTCTCCGCTACGCGCCGAAACGATATCGATCGGGGCGTAACTGAGGAAAAAGAGGTCGGATTTGATCTGGTCAATAAGCACGTGCAGGAAATCGCGAATACCCTCCGTGGGTTTAACCAGGTCGAGCTTGTTTACGATTACAATGCAGGGTTTATGATTTTCATGGATCAAACCGGCAATCTTTTTGTCCTGCGTTGTTACGCCTTCCAGGGCGTCGATCACCAGAGTGCAGATGTCCGCGCGTACGATGCTTTTTTCGGATCGCATCACGCTGAAAATTTCGACCGAAGTATTGTGACGGCGT
Source organism: uncultured Chthoniobacterales bacterium (assembly GCA_964567505.1). Classification (GTDB taxonomy): domain Bacteria; phylum Verrucomicrobiota; class Verrucomicrobiia; order Chthoniobacterales; family JAFAMB01; genus JAFAMB01. Next base: position 9,950 of record CAZMNG010000062.1, on the reverse strand, counting down.
CTGGCCCGAATTCCGGCTGTATCGATCAGGAGATAATGTTTGCCATCCTGCTCGTACGGAATATCGACGGAATCACGTGTTGTTCCCGCGGTTTCGCTGACAATCGTGCGCGGGCTTTTCAAGATGGCGTTGATCAACGAAGATTTGCCGACGTTCGGCCGGCCGACGATTGCGAGCTTAATGGCTGCGCTTTGCTCGGTCACCGGCTCGTCAACGGTTTGCTCTGCTGGTAGATGCGCTTCAATCCGATCGGCGAGCGCTGAGATTCCGCGACCGTGCGCGGCGCTGATCGGAATGAGCTCTTCAAAGCCGAGGGCTGCAAATTCGATATCGGCCAATTCCTGTTTCGGGTGATCGACCTTGTTAACCGCGAGAATCAGTGGTTTTTGTGCGGTGCGAAGCTCTTTAGCCAACGAGCGGTCGATGGGTGTCACGCCATCTTGGGAATCAACCACGAAGACGATGACGTCGGCCATTTCGGTTGCGAGCCTGGCCTCGGCTCGCACCTGTTCCTTGGAATCGTTCGCAGCGAAGGTCTCGATACCGCCCGTGTCGACGACCGTAAATTGGCGCGAACCGACCCGACAGTTGGCGACAAGCCGGTCGCGGGTTACCCCGGGTTCGTCGTGGACGATGGCGATTCGTTTTCGGGCAAGCCGGTTGAATAAGGCGGACTTTCCCACGTTTGGACGGCCGACGATTGCTACGACTGGCAGGTTAGCGTTCGCCGGATTCATTCGGAAAGATTGCAGGGCCGATATTTGTGACGGCGGTCGTCGTGCCGGAAGGTTTCCAGGGCCAGGGGTCGCTGCGCAAATGGTTTAAGGGTCCAGAGACCCGACGGTGTTGCATGCCAGTAAAAGTACAGCCCCCCGTATCCGCTGGATACGAAGGGCTGCTGTTCCCCCCAGAACAATCCGTAAAAATAGACGACCCTATAAATACCCAGGAGACGGGTGAATTCAAATGAAAATTTCAATAATTTAACCGGTCGGTCAAATTTTTTGCAGTGCATTGGGTCTATTTATCATTTTTTTCCGTGCACTGTCCTGCCAGCGCGAGACTCTTACGAGGCTAACCCGCAACATGCACCTCCGACCGGCTGCCGGATTGCAGCGAAGCGCGCACTGTGCGGTCGATCGCTGCTCTCAAGAGTCGCTCGTCCCCGGAGCGGACGGTCCAGAGTAGACCGGCGATTCATCGCCGCTGTTCCCAATTTTTAATAATAATTGAGTTGAAACAAGCCGTTTGAAACTCTTCTCTCGGAAAGCGCGGGGGCAGTTTCCGAGCCATCCGGAAGATTTCGCCGGCACGGCTCGGATCGCTCATAAGTCTCTAAGGATTTGTGAGCAGCGCAGATTAGAAAGATTAAAAATGCAAACCATCGTAATCGGTCACAGAAACCCCGATATGGACGCAATCTGTTCGGCGATTGCGTATGCCGAGCTGAAGCGAAAGCTGGGAATGCAAAATGTCACCGCGGCGAGGGCCGGAAACACCAACGAGCGGATCGACCTGGTTCTCCAGAAGTTCGGTGTGCCGGCTCCTCAGTTTCTGAGCGATGTGTCACCGAGAGTCGAAGATGTGATGGAAACCCAGATTATTTCTATTGCTCACGATTCCTCGATCTACCACGCGATGAATTCGATCGAGAAGCAGCGGATACGGGGATTGCCGGTTGTGGATGCGGAGGATCGCTGCCTTGGTTTGCTTTCCGGGTGGAAGGTGAGCCAATACCTCTTCCCGCAACGGGAAGAGATGCGAAGTTCGCGAGAAATTTTCGCATCAATGTCGGACATCGTGCATTCGTTTGACGGCGAATTTATCGCCGGCGGCCCAAAAGAAGAGCGGCAAAAGGTGATCCTGATGGTTGCGGCGATGAGCCTGGGTTCATTCCGCGAGAGGCAGCGCAATGACCCACCGGAAGAGACGATCGTCTTTGTCGGAGACCGGGAGGACATTCAGCTGGAGGGAATCGCGAATAAGTCGCTTGCGGTGGTTGTGACCGGCGGGATGGGGGTGTCGGCGAAAGTCCGGACCGTGGCAAAAGAGGCTGGCGTCCGGTTGATCACGAGCCGGCACGATACCGCGACAACCGTCCTGCTCGCGCGTGGAGCCGCGAAGATTGATTCGATGATCGAGCCGCAGTTTTCCAGTTTGTCGCCCGACGCGTCATTGAAATCAGCGCGCCATGTTGTTGCAGCGTCCTCGGAGTATGTATTCCCGATCTTGGAAAGCGATAAACGGCTGGTTGGCATTCTGACAAAAAGCGACTTTATCAAACCGATTCCGCGCCAGCTGATTCTCGTGGATCACAATGAACTGTCCCAAGCGGTGAAGGGAGCCGACGAGTTGCAGATTATTGAGGTTCTTGACCATCACCGGCTTGCAAGCTTCAAGACGGACTTGCCGATCTTGTTCTGGAATAATCCAGTTGGTTCCACGAGCACCCTGGTCGCACTGTCGTACCAGCAGTATGGGATCGACATCGAACGCGCGATTGCCGGACTGCTGATGGCCGGCCTGATCTCGGATACGTTGAACCTCTCTTCGCCCACTGCAACACCGATCGACGCGAAGGTGCTCGGAACACTTAGCCAAATTGCCGGAATTGAGCCGGCGAAACTCGCCGAAAGCATTTTTGCAGTTGGGTCGCCGTTGCTGACTTTGGATCCGGACGCAGTGATCCTCGCAGACTGCAAGGACTACTCGGAGGAGGGCCATCTGTTCAGCGTCTCGCAAATCGAAGAGCTGGGCTATTCTCACTTTTACGATAAACAGGAGGCACTCTTTAAAGCGTTAGCGGAGTATCGTTCAAAACGCGGAAGTCTGTTTGCAGCCCTGCTGGTAACGGATGTGAACACTCAGAACTCGCTTCTCGTCGTTTCGGGTCCGCCTGAGTTTCTGGACGCGATCACCTACCCGCGGCTGGGCTCGAACCTCTTTGAGCTGAACAGCGTCGTGTCACGCAAGAAACAGCTGGTTCCCTATTTGCTGGACTGTCTGCATAAAATCAGCGCTGCGATGTCCTGATGATTCTCACCCTAAGAAGCTGGTTCTGGATCTCTCCTGACGAGCGGCGCAGGCCGGTTCCATGGCCTGTTTTGCTACTGAACTGGCTTCTGGCGTTCTTTCTGCTCGCGCTCGTCTGCTTCTATTCATTCAGCCGGCTCCGCTACAACTGGAATTGGGGAACCGTCGGCGGCTACAGCAACTTTTTTTGGCGTGGCTGGTGGACCACGCTGAAAATTTCGGTGCTGGCGCTGCTCTTGAGCACCGTGATCGGTCTGATTACCGCCCTGGCGCGACGATCGGGTTTCCTGGTGCTGCGGGCGGTGAGCCGGCTTTATGTCGAACTTGTGCGTGGGACACCGCTTCTGGTCCAGATCTCGTTTGCTTTTTATGTCGTTGCAGACGCGTTTCGGATTCAGGATCGTTTTTTGGTTGGTGTGTCGGCATTGTCTTTGTTTTCCGGGGCCTTTATCAGCGAGGTATTCCGCGGCGGCATTGAAAGTGTCGGGGCGTCCCAACTCGAGTCTGCGCGGGCGATCGGCTTGACCCGGTTCCAGACCTATCAATACGTGATCTTTCCACAGGCGATCCGGGTCATTCTCCCGGCGCTCGCTGGCATGTTCGCGAATTTGATTAAAGACTCTTCGTTGCTCTCGGTTATATCGATTGAGGAATTCACCTGGAACGCACAACAGGTCTCCGCGTTAACATACAGTAATTTTGAATGTTATATTCCGCTCGCGATCGGTTATCTCATCTTGACGCTGCCGATCACGCTTTGGACCCAATGGCTCGAGAAACGAACGACCTATGAAACTTAGGGCCACCAGCCTCTGCAAATCGTTTGCGCAACAGCTCGTCCTGAAAAATGTCAGTCTCGACCTGGAGAACGTTCGTACGCTTGCACTGATTGGACCATCAGGCGGCGGCAAATCGACGTTGTTACGGATCATGGCCGGTCTTGAAATACCCGATAGTGGCTCGCTTTCGATGAACGATTGTGAGGTCGTCTACCGGGAGAAGGAACTGCTGGAACATCGGCGCACGGTTGGGACGGTATTCCAGGCATTCAATCTATTTCCGCACCTGACCGCGGTGCAGAATATCACTCTGGCATTGGAAAAAGTGCATCGATATCCCGCGGCCCAGGCGCGCGATATTGCGGAGAGCATCCTCGAACGCTTCGGGCTTTCAGCGCATGGGCACAAACCGCCCGCTCAATTGTCCGGGGGTCAACGACAGCGCGTGGCGATCGCGCGCGCGATTTCCATCAAACCAAAGCTGCTGCTTTTCGATGAACCGACTTCGGCGCTCGATCCTGAAATGCCGGCTGAAGTTTTGGAGGTGATCGAGGAACTGCGCGAAGAAGGACGCGATCTGGTTCTGGTAACGCACCAGATGGGGTTTGCACATCGCGTGGCCGACCGGATTGCGCTGTTGGCCGACGGCCAGATTGTGGAATGCGGCCCTCCGGAGCAGGTGCTCGACGATCCGCAGAAGGAGATTACCCGCCAGTTTCTGGCGAAGATATTGAAGTATTGAGGAGGAAGAGACCGAGTAGGTAGAGGACACAGAAGGGGTGATCCACCACAAAGGCACAGAGGACCGCATCAGGGTGCTCCGATCGACCAGGTTGTGTATGACGTGCGCTACAAAATGGCGTGGGTGCGGAGGAATTCTGACACAAAAGGAGAGGCGGGTTCTTCGCAGACGGCGGCTGGTGTTCCGATCTGTTCGACCCGTCCGTTGTTCATGACCACGATGCGGTCGGCGATTTCGATCGCTTCCTCCTGGTCATGCGTGACGAAAAGCGTCGTGATTCTGAGGGTTCGCTGCAGCCCTTTGACCCAGAGACGGAGCTCTTTGCGGACCATTGCGTCCAGGGCCCCGAACGGCTCGTCCAGCAAGAGAATGCGAGGTTCAATTGCGAGTGCGCGTGCCAAAGCGATCCGCTGGCGCTGTCCACCGGATAATTGTGCCGGGTAGCGGTTTTCCAAACCAGGGAGTTGAATGAGTCGCAGCAATTCGAATACGCGTTCCCGGATTTGTGCCGGACGCAATCGTCCACGTCCACGGGCAACTTCCAGGCCGAACGCGATGTTCTTGTACACAGTCATATGGCGGAAAAGGGCGTAGTTCTGAAAAACGAAGCCGACCCGTCTTTTTTGGATTTTCACCGCCGTCGAATCCTGGTCGTCGAAAAGGATAGTTCCCGAGTCGGGGAAATCCAGGCCGGCGATGATTCGCAGGAGCGTAGTCTTCCCTGATCCGGATGGGCCGAGAAGAGCCACGAGTTCTCCTTCGTCAATGTTCAGGGAGACTTTATCCAGAGCGAGATAGTCGGCATATGTCCTGACGAGATCTTTGGCCTCGATTTTCACAGGTAGGTTGGTGGTTCTGTAGCGTGCTCGGAAGTGGAGCCGTGCCAGGTGGCGGTGCTCTTGATCAGTAATGTGACCAAGGATAGTATTGCCAGAAGCGACGCCACCGCAAACGCCGCGGAAAACTTGTATTCGTTATACAGGATTTCGACGTGCAGCGGTATGGTATTCGTCAGGCCGCGAATATGGCCGGAAACGACGGAGACCGCGCCGAATTCCCCCATGGCACGGGCGTTGCATAACAGCACTCCGTAGAGAAGTCCCAAACGCACGTTCGGAAGGGTCACACGCCAGAATGTTTGCCAGCCGGTCGCGCCGAGAGAGAGGGCGGCTTGTTCCTCCTCGCTGCCTTGCGCTTGCATAAGCGGGATCAGTTCACGCGCCACAAAGGGAAAGGTGACGAATATTGTTGCGAGGACGATGCCGGGAACTGCGAAGATGATTTTTATGTCGTGCTCCTGCAGGAACGGTCCCAGCCATCCTTGGGCCCCGAAGACCAGGATATAGATGAGGCCCGCGATCACCGGCGACACGGCAAACGGAAGATCGATGAGCGTAATTAAGAGGCTCTTGCCGGGAAAGTCGAATTTGGCAATCGCCCATGCGGCATTGATACCGAATATGAGATTTGCCGGGACCGCGATTGCGGCGACAAAAAGTGTCAGGCGAATAGCGGAGAGAGCCGCAGGCTCGGTTAACGAAGAGAAATAGACGCCCAGACCTTTCTCGAGAGCTTCCCCGAAGACCGCCACCAGCGGAACGAGCACAAAAATCCCGAGAAACAGGAATGTCGTGGCGATCAACAAGATTCGAACGCAGAGCGAGTCTCGGACGGCGGGGCGGCCTTTTGGAGGTCGGGCGCGACCCGCAATCAGATATCCATCAGGTTCCATGAGATATTGAGATCAGTTCGAGTGCGGGCATCGACTCTGTTCCGGCGAATTATCTACTGGATTCGCCCGGCATTTGACCAGCGCTGGAGCGCATTGATCCCGAGCAACAACAGAAAAGAAATAATCAACATCACCACGGCGATCGCCGTTGCTCCTGGGTAGTCGTACTGTTCGAGCTTGGTAATGATCAAGAGTGGAACAATCTCCGTCTTCATCGGCATATTCCCGGCGATGAAGACGACCGACCCGTACTCGCCGACGGCCCTGGCGAATGCCAAAGCAAACCCTGTCAAGAGGGGTGGGCATAATTCCGGTCCAACCACGCGAATCATTGTCTGAAGTCTGGATGCGCCGAGACTCGCAGCGGCTTCTTCGAATTCGAGGTCCAGTTCTTCCAGCACAGGCTGAACGGTTCTAACGACAAACGGTAAACCGACGAAGACCAGGGCGACGAGAATGCCGAGCTGGGTGTAGGCAACTTTAACTCCTGTCAGGGCAAGGATCGGTCCACCGAACCAGCCGTGAGGACCGTACAATGTGGCTAGCGAGATTCCGGCCACCGCGGTGGGGAGTGCGAATGGAAGATCGACCACGGCATCGAGAATTCTCTTTCCTGGGAAATGATACCGGACCAGCGCCCACGCGACGATTGCGCCGAAACCCATGTTAATCGCTGCCGCTAACAGAGCTGTGCCGAAGCTGACATTATATGCGGCGAGAACCCGTGGAGCTGAGACCGCGCGGAAAAAGCCTTCCCATCCCAGGCCCGATGCCCGCACGAACGCTGAGGAGAGAGGAATCAGAACAATTAACGACAGGTAGACGAGGGTGAATCCCAGGGTCACGCCGAACCCGGGCAAGGTTCGCCGCCTAAGCCAAAGCTGGACCGGCGAGGCGGCGATTGAGCGGAAATTCATTTTGTCTGCGTGGTGACCTGGTAAGAAATCGGGCTCCCGATCACCCGATCGAGAGCCCATCCCGCCCGAACTGTTTACGGTTGGTAAATTTGATCGAAGACGCCGCCGTCGTCGAAGTAGGTCTTCTGAGCCTTGGTCCAGCCACCGAAAAAATCGTCGACGGTGAAGAGGTCCAGTTTCGGGAATTGCTTACTGTATTTCTCCGCGACCTCCGGCAGGCGCGGCCGGTAAAAATTCTGGGCTGCAAGTTCCTGGCCTTCCGGCGAGTAGAGATATTGGAGATATGCAGTTGCGACTTCGCGCGTCCCTTTCCGATCGACGACCTTGTCGACGATACTTACCGGCGGTTCGGCCAGAATGCTGATGCTCGGGTAGACGATTTCGAATTTATCGGGTCCGAACTCTTTCAGGCTCAGCAATGCGTCGCTCTCCCAGGCGATCAGCACATCGCCCAGACCGCGTTCGACGAATGTGGTCGTCGAACCGCGAGCACCGGAGTCGAGGACCGGCACATTCTTGTAGAGTTTCGCGACAAAATCTTTGGCTTTATCATTGCCGAGTTTCTTGACGGCGTAACCCCAGGCCGCGAGGAAGTTCCAACGGGCACCACCGGACGTTTTCGGATTCGGCGTGATCACTTCGACGCCTGGTTTGACGAGATCGTCCCAGTCCTTGATCCCTTTTGGGTTACCTTTTCGCACTAGGAAATTGATCGTGGATGTGTATGGGGAGCTGTTGTCCGGGAACCGCTTTTGCCAGTCCTCCGGAATAAGGTCCCCATGAGTGTGAAGCGCGTCAATGTCGGCCGCGAGTGCCAGCGTCACCACGTCCGCAGCGAGTCCGTCGATCACGGAGCGCGCCTGTTTTCCTGAGCCGCCGTGGGACTGCTGAATGCTGACCTCTTTGCCGGTCTTCGCCTTGTAATCGGCTGCGAACGATTTGTTGAACGCTTCGTAGAACTCGCGAGTGGGATCGTAGGAAACATTGAGTAGCGTGATTGGATCGGCGGAAACGGGGGCCGGTAAAAGCAGGAAAACCGAAGCAAGCAAAGGCAGGAACCGAAGTGCGATCATGGAAAAGGAATTGGGCAAGAATGAAAAGGTAAGAATGCGAGAAAGCAGAGCCGGAAGAAGACTACTAAAATGATAGGGTTTTAAATCACACAATTACCGCCGAGTAAAGCGATATTTTGACCGGGCCACCGGAGCGTACCGGAGCGGGGGACCGGAGGAACCGATGAATTGTCAACGATTAAAACTCAGGCAGCGTCCTGAATCACGCTTCTTCTCGTGTCATTCGGTTCAAGCGGCGGTTCGGCCGTCGACTTTGTCTTTCTTGTGAGCCTTGCGTGGTTTCGGCTGGGAGATCGCCCGCTCGAGAAGCGGTTCGAGCACGAAGGGGTGGACGACTTTATCTTTGCGAAGCTTCCGCATCGTGATTTCTACGACGTCAGCCAGAGTAAATCGGTCGAGAATATTCGAGATCGCGTTTCGCACATCGAGCATCAGTACGCGCAAGCCGCAGTGCTCTTCGTCCGGGCAACTACAGCGTTCGTAGGCGGTTTGACTGACGCAGGCGATCGGGGCAAGCGGGCCATCAATCAGCCGTACAACCTGGCCAATGGAAATGTTTTCCGGTGGCCGAGCCAGAAGGTAGCCGCCATGTTTCCCGCGCCGGCTCTCGAGGTAACCGGCAGCTTTGAGCTGCATCAAGATCTGTTCGAGGAATTTGACTGGGAGCCCTTCTTTTGGCGCAAGTTCGCTCACCTGGAGCAGAGGACGGCCGATGGCCTGAGCCACACCAAAGTCAATCAAAGCGCGGAGGGCGTATTCGCCTCTTTTGGATAGCTTCACGGTCCCGAGTTTAAATCGCAAGCCTCCCGATCTCAACTGGTAGTATTCAAAAGTCTACTATGCTGGGCTGAAAGTCTCGCAACCGAGCGTTCTCACCTCTGCCGACGGAGGGGATCGAACCCACACTCACTTGCGTGAACTGGATTTTGAGTCCAGCGCGTCTGCCAGTTCCGCCACGTCGGCATTTGTGAGGAGGCAATTAGTAATCGGTTTGGGGCGAAACGCAAGGGGCAGTTGCCGGCGGTTGCGAACTTGTTCAGCGGCCCAGACGGCGTGTTCGGCGATGAGAGGATCGGGATCCTGGGCGAGAGCAGTCAGTACGGGCAGATCTTCGTCGGAGCCGATGTTTCCTAGAGCGACGCAGACGTTGCGGACGAAACGCGGACGTTTAATGCGTCTGATAGGGGACTCGCGGAACAGAGTGCGGAATTCGTCTGCTGTCAGAATCGCGAGGGCTCGGAGGGTCAACGTTTTGAGCCGGTCAGGCAGATGAAATCGTAGTTCCTGCGTTTCTCTTGCAAACCGGTTCCAGGGGCAGACCTCGAGACAATCGTCACACCCGTAAATTCGGTCGTGAATCGCAGTCCGGAATTCGATCGGGATCGGGTCCTTGCTTTCGATGGTGAGATAGGAGATACACCGGCGGGCGTCCAATTGATACGGAGCTGTGATCGCGCGAGTGGGACAGATATCGATGCAGCGGGTGCAAGACCCACATCGGTTTTTGACCGGGGCGTCTGGTTCGAGATCGAGGGTTGTTAAAATGACGCCGATGAAGAACCAGGTGCCGAGTGTTGAGTTAAGGCACATAGTGCTTTTGCCCTGCCATCCAAGGCCGCAAACGGCGGCGAAATCGCGCTCGAGGATTGGTCCCGTGTCGACATAACATTTCTG
>CAZMNG010000061.1:0-10973 GCA_964567505.1 uncultured Chthoniobacterales bacterium | reverse complement strand
TCGCGTCTTACGCCTGGGCCTGACCTCGAAGTGTAACATGGCACATCGTGGCGCAATGGATGCCGACGCGAAAACAGGCGACGGCTCTGGAGTCATGACGCAAATCCCGTATAAGCTGTTTCGCAAAGAAATCGCGAAGCTCGGGCATACACTCTATCACGACTCGGATCTCGATGTCGGGTTTGCGTTTCTTCCGCACGACAACGCGTATGCGCAGGCGCGTGCAAAAGCGATTATCGAGGAAGTTCTGGAGCGGCGCGACCTGTTCCAATTTGGTTGGCGCGAGGTGCCGCTCAACGTTCTCGTGTTGGGCGAGAAAGCGCAGTTGACGATGCCGCGTATCGAGCAGGTGCTGACCGGCCGACCGGCCGGGATGAGCGATGACGAATATGAGCGCCGGCTGTTTCTAGCCCGAAACGAAATCGAAGTGCGGGCAAAGCATGATAACATTAAAAATTTTTATATCGCTTCCTTTTCGCACCGGGTAATCGTTTACAAAGGCCTGGTCACTGCGGTGTCGCTCGAAAAGTTTTATCGAGACCTTAACAATCCGGAGTTCGAGACCGCGATCTGCCTGTATCATGAGCGATATAGCACGAACACATTTCCGACCTGGCCACTGAGTCAGCCGTTCCGAGTACTTGCCCATAACGGTGAAATTAACACAATCCGCGGGAACCGGAATTGGATGCGGGCGCGGGAGTCGGAACTGGTTGCGGACGTGTGGGGTGACGATATCGATCTATTGAAACCGATTATCCAACCCGGGGGATCAGATTCGGCCAGCCTGGACAACGCGATGGAGATATTGATGCTCTCCGGGCGCGATATATTGCATGCGATGACGATGCTGATTCCGCCGGCATGGCAAGCGGACGAGAAGGTCAGTCCGGAGCTTAAAGCCTATTACGAATATCACCGATGTTTCACTGAACCCTGGGATGGACCGGCCGGGCTTCTCTACAGTAACGGCATTATCGCGGCGGCGTGTCTTGACCGCAACGGTTTGCGACCCGCCCGATACAAAGTAACTGAAGATGGTCTTGTGACGATCGGGTCTGAAGTTGGGTGTGCTGAAATCGATGATGCGAAAGTAATTGAAAAAGGGCGGCTCGCGCCGGGCGAAATGATCGCCGTCGATACACACGCAGGCAGACTGTTGAAGGATCCCGAAATCAAGAACCAGCTTGCGGCCAGGAGACCGTATCTGGACTGGATTAATGCGCATTTGGTCCGACTCCAGCAAATGGCCGGCAAATCGATTCAGGAACCGGCGGAGGAATTGGATATCCTCGGACTGACCCAGCAGCAGGTCGCGTTCGGTTACACGAGCGAAGAGCTGGATATGGTTCTGAAGCCGATGGTGAAGGATGGCCAGGAGGCGCTCGGATCAATGGGGGACGACACGCCCCTGGCCGTGCTGTCGTTGCAGCCGCGGCTTCTCTACACCTATTTCAAGCAACTCTTCGCGCAGGTGACTAATCCGCCCATCGATCCGATCCGGGAAAAACTGGTGATGTCGCTCGCGACCCTCATGGGTTGGCGGCGGAACCTGCTCGGGGAAACCGCCGATCACGCGAAAATGGTTTACTCCGATTCTCCGCTGTTTTTGGAGCATGAACTTGAGGCGCTGAAATCGATTCCTGATCCGGAGCATCGATCGGCAACCGTCTCGGTCCTGTGGAACGTTGCGGACGGAGTAAACGGCATCGAACAAGCCGTGAATCGAATTTGTGCGGACGTCGAACGAGCAGTCGATGACTCGGTCCGGCTGATTGTTCTTTCTGACCGGGGTGTTGATAATGATCACATCGCGGTTCCGATGCTGCTGGCTACGGGTGCGGTGCATCATCACATGACGCGAGCGGGCAAGCGCATGAGATTCAGCATCATTTGCGACACCGGCGAAGCGCGTGACGTGCATCAGATAGCCTGCCTCATTGGGTACGGTGCGAGCGCAGTTTGTCCATACATTGCCTACGGAACGATTCGCGAACTGCTCGAACAGGGGCGATTGGGCGACAACGTCACCTACGAAAGTGCTGTCCGGAAGTACAAAGTAGCGATCGAAAAAGGGATTCTCAAGATCATGTCGAAGATGGGGATCTCAGTCGTCGACAGCTATCGAGGCGCCCAGATCTTCGAAGCGATAGGGATCAGTTCGGAGCTCACGGATAAATGTTTTACCGGAACTCCATCAAAAATTGAAGGGATCGGTTTGATAGAAATCGCGACGGAGACGGTCGCGCGGCACCAGCAGGCATTTGCGAAAGCAGTGCCCGCAGATGGTAAGACGCTTGAGCTGGGTGACCCTGGATACTACCGGTTTCGGCGACAGGGCGAGCAGCACGCGGTCACGCCTCCGGTCATCAAGAGCTTCCACGCCTTTGTTAAGTCAAATAAGCCGGAAGATTACAAAGCCTACGTCGATGCGGTTCGCGCGGTTCGTCCGAATACGCTCCGGGACTTGCTTCGACGGGTCTCGACAGGAAAACAACCGATCCCGCTCGACGAGGTTGAGCCGATTGAAGAGATCCGGCGACGGTTTACGACGGCCGGCATGTCCCTCGGTGCGCTCAGTCCCGAAGCGCACGAGTGCCTCGCAATCGCGATGAACCAGATTGGCGGGAAATCAAATTCCGGTGAAGGCGGTGAAGATCCGCAGCGATTCCATCGCCGTAAAAACGGGGATTGGCCAAACAGTGCGATCAAGCAGATTGCAGCGGGCCGGTTCGGTGTCACCGCCGCATACCTGGCAAGCGCGAAAGAGATTGAGATCAAGATGGCCCAAGGCGCCAAGCCCGGTGAAGGCGGACAATTGCCGGGCCACAAAGTAACCGACTTAATTGCGCGGCTCCGGAAGAGCACTCCGGGCGTGGCGCTGATTTCGCCGCCACCGCACCATGACATTTATTCGATCGAAGACCTTGCGCAGTTGATCTACGACCTCAAGCAAGTCAACCCGCGGGCAAAAATCTGCGTGAAGCTCGTTGCAGAAGCCGGTGTCGGCACAGTTGCTGCCGGTGTTGCGAAAGCGCACGCTGATATCATTTTGATCAGCGGCCACGAGGGTGGCACCGGAGCCTCACCGCTTAGTTCGATCAAAAATGCCGGAAGTGCCTGGGAACTCGGAATTGCGGAAGCGCACCAGGTTTTGATGCTGAACAGCTTGCGAAATCGGGTGATCCTGAGGACCGATGGCGGCCTCCGAACCGGCGAAGACATCATTTTCGCTGCACTGCTTGGTGCCGAAGAATTTAACTTCGGAACGACCGCGCTGATCGCAGCGGGGTGTGTGTACGTACGGCAGTGCCATCTGAATACCTGCCCGGTCGGAGTTACTACCCAGGACGAGCGGTTGCGCGCCAAGTTTAAAGGTAAGCCGGAATATATCGTGAATTACTTCAACGGCGTTGCCGACGAGGTGCGCCAGATCATGGCGGAAATGGGTCTCGCGACGTTCACGGAGCTGGTCGGACGCGTGGAATATCTCCGCCAACGACATGTTCAGAATCACTGGAAAGCGAACAAGCTCAATCTGAGCCGGTTGCTGGTCAACGTGACGAAGGATGACGATTCGCAGCCGCGTTACAACACCTGGGAGCGAAACGATCCACAGCCAGGCCGCAGGCTCGACGACTCCATTTTACAGGATGCTCGTGAAGCTGTGAATGACCAGTTGCCGATCACGCTGTCTTACCGGGTCAAAAACGTCAATCGGGCTGTCGGGACGAAATTGTCGGGTGAAATCGGCTATCTTTGGGGCGAGCAAGGGCTGCCTGAGGGAACGATCGAACTGGAATTGCGCGGGAGCGCAGGCCAAAGTCTGGGCGCATTTCTAAGCCCTGGCGTCAAAATTACGCTCACCGGCGAGGCGAATGATTATGTCGGCAAGGGGATGGGTGGCGGTGAGATTGTGGTGAAACCGCCTGCCAGCCGCAAATATATCGCGCACGAGAATGCGATTGTCGGTAATACCTGTCTGTATGGTGGGACCGGGGGCGAGTTTTTTGCAGCGGGCCGTGCCGGAGAACGCTTCGGAGTTCGTAACTCTGGGGTGACCGCCGTGATTGAAGGCGTCGGCGATCATGGGTGCGAGTACATGACGGGTGGCGTCGTGCTGGTTCTTGGCGGGACTGGCAAAAATTTTGCAGCTGGGATGACCGGGGGAGTCGCCTATGTGCTGGACTTGGACGACACGTTCCCGCACAAGTTAAACACCGAATTAGTGACGCACGAGCGGCTTGCTGCAGAAGAGGATATTGTTGCCGTTAAGGGGTTGGTCTACAAGCACCTGGAACGGACTGAGAGCGATCGGGCAAAGGAGATTCTTGGGGACTGGCACCGGTACGATGCAAAGTTCTGGAAAATTCGACCAATCAACCTTCCGCCGGCGCCGAAGGCGCAGGTCGTCCCACCCCGTACTGCCGAGGAAACCCCTGCGGCGAAGAGCTAGCCCTATGGAAGTCACGACTCAACTCGCTTTGTTCCTGGCCAACAAGCCGGGAACGCTGGCCGCTGTCTGCGATGCGTTGGCAGCAGAGGAGATTAATATCTTTGGGTTAACCATCTCGGATACGGTGGATCATGCCGTTGTGCGGATGGTTGTGAGTGACCCGAAGAAAGCGCTGATGATCTTTGAGGAGCACGGCACACTCGTCGTGGAAAACGAAGTTCTGATGCTCGAGCACGACAACAAGCCGGGAACGATCTCCGCGATTGCCAAGAAGCTTGCGGCCGAAAAGATCAATATTGAATACGCCTACCTGGCGTCGGCTCCGAGCGCGGCAAAAGGGCTTCTGATCTTCCGACCGAACAATCTCAAGAGGGCGGTGGAGATTCTTAACTGCAATCCTCAGTAGGCCAGGGGCGATGACGGCTTCGAGTTGGAGGCTATCCGATCGCTTATTTCTTCTCGGCCAGTGCCGCAGCAGCCGCATCCCCAGCTGGTTGATCGACAAATTCGATGTAGGCCATCGGCGCGGAGTCGCTCTGGCGCGGACCGAGTTTCACAATTCGGCAGTAACCGCCCGGACGGCTTGCGTTCCGAGGCGCCACTTCGGCGAAGAGCTTGCGAACCGCATCTTTCTGCCGGAGGAAAGAGAGCGCGACGCGACGAGCATGGAGGTCGCCTTTCTTGCCGAGAGTGATCATCTTTTCGGCGAATGGCCGTACGGCTTTTGCCTTTGCCAAAGTGGTTTTGATGCGGTTCTCTGCAATCAGGCTGCAAACCTGATTTGCAAGCAACAGATTCCGGTGTTCGGATTTACGGCCCAATTTAATCGTCTTCTTCCCGTGGCGCATAATCAGTTTCTAGATCGAAACCAGTTTCGTTTCTTCGGCTCGTTCGCCGCCCATCGGAGGTTCTACCAAGCCGGATTCAAACTTCATTCCCAGGCTCAGACCGAGCTGTTGTAATTTCTCTTTGATCTCGTTCAGCGATTTCTTACCGAAGTTGCGATATTTAAGCATCTCGGCCTCGGTCTTCATTGCCAACTGGCCAACTGTTGTGATGTTGGCGTTATTCAAACAGTTCGCGGCGCGCACTGAGAGCTCGATCTCGTTGACGCTCATATTGAGCAGCTTTTTGAGGCGCGTATTTTCCTGGCTGACTTCCTCAGGTGTTTCGTCGAACTCGACCTGGCTGTCGTCGTAATTGACAAACACGTCGAGGTGATGGCGGAGAATCGCCGAAGCCTGGAGCAGCGCGTCGTCCGGGGTAATGCGTCCGTCGGTCCAGATTTCGAGTACGAGCTTGTCGTAGTCGGTTCGCTGACCGACGCGGGTATTTTCAACACTGTATTTGACCCGGGTGACCGGCGAAAAAATCGAATCGATCGGAATCACACCAATCGGCATGTCGGGACGCTTGTTCTCGTCCCCGGTGAAAAACCCGCGTCCAACTCGAACGTCGAGTTCGGCTTCAAACTTCTGGCGTTTGTCGAGGGTGCAAATGATCTGATCCGTGTTCAGGACATCGATTCCCTGGATCGTCTGAATATCGCCGGCGCTGACCTGCCCCTCTTTGGTGACGTTAATCGTCACCGTGCGCGGTTCATGGTCGACCGCTTTGAATTTAATTTTCTTCAGATTGAGAATGATGTCGGTCACGTCCTCAACGACTCCGGGCAGGGAGGCGAACTCGTGCTGAGCTCCGGTGATTCGAACCGATGTGATCGCCGCACCTTCCAATGAGGAGAGAAGCACTCGACGCAGAGAGTTGCCAACGGTATGACCGTACCCGGCCTCAAACGGTTCGGCGAAGAACTTGACGTAGACTTCAGTTGCGGTGGCCTCATCTTTTGTGAGGCTCTTGGGCATCTCAAAACGACCTAAACGAACAGACATAAGCTTTCTTTAATCGTAGCCGGGTTTCCCCTGGCGCGTATGGTTGCAGGCCAAGCGGCGTGCAACCCAGGGACCAACGGCTTCACTGGATCGCGCAGAGCGTGCAATCAGCCATAGGGGGTTAACGCTGTCAAGGTGATTTCCGTTTCAGCGCAACCGCAGCCGACTCAATCAGACCGCGGCTGCGATCGCTTTGCCGACTTCCTCGGTCGACGCGGTTCCGCCCATGTCTCGTGTTTTTGGCCCGCGCTCGAGGACTCGCTCGATTGCTTTGATCATCGCGTCAGCCGCATCCTGTTCTCCGAGATGCTCGAGCATCATTGCTCCAGACCAGATCTGCCCGATCGGGTTGGCGATTCCTTTGCCGGCGATGTCCGGAGCGGATCCATGGACCGGTTCGAACATTGACGGAAAAGAGCGCTCGGGATTGAGGTTTGCCGAGGGCGCAATGCCGATGGTCCCGGTGCACGCCGGACCGAGGTCCGAGAGGATGTCGCCGAACAAATTCGAGCCAACGACAACGTCAAACCAATCCGGATGCAACACAAAGTGAGCGGTGAGAATGTCGATGTGGAATTGATTTGTTTTAATTTCAGGAAATTCGGCACTGACCGCTTTGAATCGTTCATCCCAGAACGGCATTGTGATCGTAATTCCGTTGGATTTGGTTGCGGAGGTCACCAGTTTGCGGGGTCGTTTCCCGGCGATTTCGAATGCGTACCGAAGAATCCGGTCGACCCCACGCCGCGTGAACACGGATTCCTGTGTCGCAAACTCGAATTCGGTCCCTGCGTACATGCGTCCGCCGACTGAAGAGTATTCTCCTTCGTTATTCTCGCGGACGATGATAAAATCAATATCGCCTTGTTCCCGATTTCGCAGCGGCGATTGAATGCCCCGCATCAGACGGACGGGCCGGACATTGGCGTACTGCTCGAATGCGCGCCGGATTGGAATTAACAGCCCCCAAAGGGAAACATGGTCCGGAACACCCGGATAACCGACCGCCCCCAGGAATATTGAATCGTGGTGCCGGATCTGGTCGAGACCATCTGCGGGCATCATTCGTCCAGTTTCTTTGTAGTAGGCGCAGCTCCAAGGGAACTCTTGCCAGGCGCACTGAATACCGGCTTTCCTCGCAGCCGCGTCGATCACTCTGATCCCCTCAGGCACGACCTCTGACCCGATTCCATCACCTGGAATCGCAGCAATTTGATATTTTTTCATTTGCTCTGACAAAGAGAGTACGAAATCCCCACGCTCGCGCAATGGTCCGGCTGCTGGCAATTCGGCGAAATCGAGTAAGTTTAACCAGCCGTTGTTCGCCCAATGCCTCAGATCGCCGATGCTTATCTTTACGACGCCGTTCGCACTCCACTCGGACGGGGAAAATCCACGGGCAAACTGCATACTCAGACTCCGGTCAACCTCGTCAGTACGCTTTTGCGCGAACTGGGCCGACGGTATCCGCCGGTCGAACAGTCAACTGATGAGGTCATTCTCGGCTGCTGCGAGCAGTACAACGACCAAGGTGGGAACCTCGCCAGATCGAGCGCGCTTCAAGCAGGTTACCGGGTCACCACACCCGGGTTTATGGTGTCGCGATTCTGTGGTTCAGGTTTGGACGCTGTCAACGCCGCAGCGGCGAAAGTGATGGCCCGTCAGGCGGACCTGGTCATTGCCGGCGGAGTCGAAATGCTTTCGCTTTTTTCTATCTTCGGCGCAGGGGGACCGATGATTTCGGATGTCTCTTTCAAGGACGCGACGGTCCAGATTCCTCAAGGATTATCTGCGGATCTTATTGCCACTCTCTACGGATATACGCGCAGCGACGTGGATCGCATCGGTGCCGAATCCCAGCAGCGGGCGAATCGAGCATGGGCAAATTGTTTTTTCGAAGAGCTTGTTGTTCCGATCAGCACCGGGAACGGGGAGCCGGTTCTGTCGAGAGATGAATTGTTACGGGAGAATGTGACCACCGAAAGTCTGGCCAGGCTTACTCCGGCTTTTGCGCGCGTTGGGGCAGAATACCGTGACTATGTTCGGTTCCGCTATCCGCAAGTCTCTACCGTTTGTCATGTCCACCACGCTGGAAATTCCTCCGGTATCGCCGACGGAGCTGCTGTGGTGTTGATGGGAAATCGAGAGGCCGGAGAAAAATGCGGACTAACGCCCAAAGCGAGGGTTGTATCGACTGCGAGCGCCGCGGACGATCCCTGCATTATGTTGACAGCGCCGCCGGTGGCGACTGCGAAGGCGCTTGGGCGTTCGGGCCTTGCCGTTGCCGATATTGACTTGTTCGAGGTCAATGAAGCGTTTGCGTCGGTTGTCCTCTACTTCATGGACCAGACGAAGGTTCCGTTTGAACGAATCAATGTTGCGGGAGGCGCGATTGCGATGGGACATCCGGTGGGAGCCACAGGCGCGGCGCTGGTCGGGACGCTTGTGAAGTCCATGCATCAACGAAATGCCGAGCATGGCGTTGTGACGATGTGCACCGGTCTGGGAATGGGTGTCGCGACGGTGCTCCAGCGTATATGAAGCTCGACCAGATCGCTCGAATATCGGGTGCAAGATTGTTGGACGCAGAGTTCGCGGACCGCGTTGAGGTCGCGCTTTCCGACGGCGCGGTGGAAGCGGTATTCATCGATTTTCAGTGCGACCTGGGAGATTCCGCTGCCGAAGTGGATCTGATGGTTGCGGGGCATCCCGTGATCGAACGTCTCCGGGTCCTGGTCCGGACCATGGAACAGGGAGCGAAACCGGTCGTCGGACTGGTTCTTGCCCCGGTGGAGGGCCTTCAACTCGAAGTGATGCTGGCCTGCCACGCCCGATTTGCAACGACGGATTCGCTGAAACTCGGTTTCCCTTGGCTGGAGTATGGCCTGATGCCTGTTCTCGGCGCTACGCAGCGGCTTCCCAGACTTTGCGGCATCGAGTTTGCGGCCGGGATGTTATTGAGGGCGAAAAGCGTCACAACCGCAGAGGCGGCCGCCGCCGGATTGCTTGAGATCGTCAATGAAGACTTGGTTCAAGCAGCTCTCGAATGGGCGGCGGCCCATCCGAATCCCAAACAACCGTGGGACACGAGAACCGCCGAGGATTCGACGACATATACTCAAACGTCGTCCAATCGGCGACTCCTCGAGCAGATTTATCTTAAGCTTCGCCAAAGGACTTCTCCGGAGGATGCCGCTCCGACGGCTATTCTTCGTTGTCTGTACGATGGGCTTGAGCGGTCGATGGATGCCGGGATCCGGATTGAAGCAGAGCAATGGTCGGCTGTCAGGTGTTCGCGATCCGCGTCGCACAGAGTGAACACACTATATCGTGCACGGCAAAAAGCGCTTCACCGCGCTCTCAGTAAAAGCAAGGCAATCACCCGCGTGGGTGTTCTTGGAGCCGGGTTGATGGGGACTGGAATCGCATACACGGCGGCCCGGGCAGGCTGCGATGTTCAGTTGGTCGACATCTCGGAAGAGGCTTGCGGGCGATCGCTTAAGCGGATGCAAAAGATGGCGCTGAATGACGGGAACCTTAACGGACATCGCGCGATCGCGTCCGAGGAACTTCTAGGGCGCGTTCAGTGGAGCTCGGAAATCAAGCGCTTCGCGGAGTGCGACCTGATTATCGAGGCGATCTTTGAAGATGCGTCGCTGAAGAAGACAAAGCTTGCCGAGATCTCCGCGCTGGCGGGTTCAACCGCGATTATCGCTTCAAATACCACGACTCTCCCGATCTCGGATTTGGCGCTTTGGTGCGACCGTCCCGAGAGATTTATCGGGATGCACTTTTTTGCGCCCGTGGAGCGAATGGAATTGCTCGAGATTGTTGTCGGTAAAAGCACGGCTTCTGACACAGTTGATGCAGCGTTCCAATTCGGCCGGCAGTTGGCAAAGACTTCGATCACAGTCCAGGATGGGCCCGGTTTCTTTACCAGCAGAATCGTGGCCGCGTACCTGCAGGAGGCTATGTTCATGGTTCGGGAAGGTGTCTCCCCGTGGATGATTGACAATGTCGCCCAAAATGCCGGGATGATTCTTGGGCCACTGACCGTAGCAGATCTGCTGTCGCTCGATCTTCTGAAAGCAATCTTGGACAGCCTCGCCCGCTACGGCCGTGGTAGCGCCACAAATGCTGCCGATGCTGTTCAGATTTTGAACGAATTCGTCAGCCGCTCGCGATTAGGCAGAAAGACCGGAGCGGGCATATTTGATTACAGCGATGGCCACGACCGAATCGATTCCGTGACACTTCGAAAGATATATCCGCCGGCTACGATACAACCCCCTGCTGAAGAGATCGAACGGCGACTCTTTGTAATTCAATCAATCGAGGCGCTGCATGCAATGCGGGAGGGAATTATCGAGGATCCGTCGGCTGCTGATCTCGCTTCAGTCTTGGGGTGGAGTTATCCGGCATGTCGCGGTGGCGTAATTGCTTACCTTGACCAGGTCGGGCGGACGGAATTCGAGCGATCCTGTATTGCGCTGCAAAAAAAGTTCGGAGACCGGTTTGTCGTTCCATCGTAGCCTGTACGCATTTATCACGTCCGTATGCCTTTTCCATGCGGATTGGGCTCAAAGTATTTCATCCGGCCCAGGCCGGATGAAATGTTCCAGGCT
>CAZMNG010000060.1:4733-11041 GCA_964567505.1 uncultured Chthoniobacterales bacterium | reverse complement strand
AAGCAAAGCCTCGTGCAGTTCGTCTGGGTTTGTCACCTGCGGCCATGCTTCATCACAAACCCTGCTGATTGCGCCCGGATCGAGAATTCCGAGACCGCCGTCTGCCGAATTGTCCGTAGCCCGTCTTGTGTAAACAGCCTGCGTGCGCCGTTCCTCCAAGGGCGCGTTGTCCAGGAATGCGTACGGTTTGGCATTAAGTATCTCGTGCGCAAGCGGGGATGGCTCCGGCAGATCCAGACCGATGCGTCCAATTTCGTCCTCCTCAATCCGGCGCAACAGAGCGACCAGGCCGTGGAGGTCCATCGCTTCCGTCAGACAATCCTCAATCGTCTGATCAACCAGTGGATGCCGAGGTACCACACGATCTCCTTCGATGTTTTCCAGGCACGCAAGCTGGTCCGGGAAAACGGCAGCTAACAGGTTTTCAGACTCCATGCGCTGCAGTGGCGCTGGGACTTTGCGCCCTCCCCGCTGCCGCGGCAGAGCAAGGGCGCGCGTCGCATTCCAGCGCCAGCGGATGGCGAACATCGGAGCATCAAGCAGTGCCTGAATCAGAAGATCGCGCACCGTTTTGCTGTTCAAATAACTAAACACCTCGACGAGCGGGAACGAGTGCTGCGTTCCAAGCGATAACACGATCGCATCATCGTTTGCGGCAGCTTGCAGCTCAAAGTTGAACGATCGACAGAAACGTTTGCGTAGCGCCAGGCCCCATGCACGGTTCAGTCGGATACCAAATGGCGCGTGGATCACTAACTGCATCCCGCCCGATTCATCAAAGAATCGCTCCAGAACAAGTTTATCCTGGGATGGAATCGCTCCAAGCGCCTGATAGGTCCCGACAAAATAGTGAGCGAGTTGAGTCGCCCCCGCGGCCGGGAGTCCAGGTTCATCCTTTAACGAATTCGCCAGGAGCCGCTCCAATTCCTCGGCCGGCAATTGGTGGCCATTGGCTGCGCTCTTAAGCTTCGCCTCGACCTCGGACCGCAACCCGGAGATAGCACAGGACAGCTCCGCGGTGCGACCCGGTGCTTCTCCCAGCCAGAACGGAATTCCCGGCGGTTGCCCATGGGCATCTTCGACCCGCATGACGCCCGAATTGATTCTTACGATTTTCCACGATGCATTGCCGAGCTGGAAAACCTCACCGGCCATGCTTTCAATCGCAAAATCTTCGTTCACCGTTCCAATGAACGTTTCCGTTGGTTCGACCACGACCCGGTAATCGGCGTTATCAGGAATCGCCCCGCCGGAGGTCAGCGCAATCAACGAAGCTCCCCGCCTCGCTCGGATTCGGTGGTTTACCGCATCATGGTGCAAAAGAGCAGCCCGCCGTCCCCGACGCGTGCTGAAGCCGTCCGTTAACATTCGCAGAACTTGGTCGAACTCGTCACGCGACAGCTCCCGGTACGGATACGCCGCATGCATGAGGTCATACAATCGTTGCTCATCCCATTCCTCGCAGACCGCCGAAGCGACCATCTGCTGCGCAAGCAGATCGAGCGGTTTCAGCGGGATTTCGATCGCGTCCAGTTTCCGGTCACGAATGCTCCGCAAGATGGCCAGGCATTCGACCAACTCGTCGCGACTGAGCGGGAACAGGCGCCCTTTCGGAGTCCCTGTCAGACGGTGATCCGCTCGCCCGACGCGTTGAAGAAAGGTCGCAATCGAACGTGGAGAGCCGATCTGGCAAACGAGGTCCACCGATCCAATGTCAATTCCGAGTTCAAGCGACGCAGTCGCGACCAGCGCTTTCAGTTCCCCCTGCTTGAGCCGGCGTTCGGCTTCGAGTCGCAGCGCAGCGGAGAGGCTCCCATGATGGGACATGACCTTGTCGGTCCCGATCCGGTCGCCCAGATTCCCCGCAACGCGCTCGGCCAGGCGGCGCGTATTCACAAAGACCAGAGTTGTCGCGTGCACATCTATCAGGTCAGCAAGCCGTCCGTAAACCTCAGTCCAGACTTCGGTCGACATCACCGCTTCGAGTGGTGCGCCAGGTAGTTCAATGGCTAGATCGAGTTTGCGCAGGTAGCCGCAGTCGACAATTTCGCACCGGGCGTTACCATCGCGATCGAGGTTTGCCGTCCCGACCAGAAATCGTGCGACTTCTTCAATCGGATTTTGCGTTGCGGAAAGGCCGATTCGTTGAACCGGGTGATCCACCAACCTCGCCAGGCGTTCCAGGCTCAGCGCCAGGTGAGAACCGCGCCGGTTCCCGGCCAGCGCGTGAATCTCATCGACGATCACTGTTCGAACGCTTGAGAGTAGCTTCCGCCCACTCTTCGAAGTCAACAACAGGTAAAGCGACTCCGGCGTTGTCGCCAGGACATGCGGAGGCAGCCTGCTCAAAGCTCGCCGCCTGGAGGCGGGCGTATCTCCCGAACGCACCTCAGCGCGAACATTGACCTCGAGCCCCTCGGCTTCGTGCAGTGCTGCCCGAATCCCGGCAAGCGGTTCTTCAAGGTTTTTGCGGATATCGTTGCTAAGCGCCTTGAGCGGCGACACGTAAACCACGCGGGTTTTGTCGTCGAGCCGGCCACTAAGCCCCTCTCGAAAGATCTGATCCAAGGAACACAGAAACGCCGCGAGGGTTTTGCCCGAACCGGTCGGCGCGGCAATCAAAGTGTGGACATCGGATTGAATCGATGGCCAGCCAAGCCGTTGCGGCGGCGTCGGCGGCCCGTACTTCCCGGCAAACCAGCGCGCGATCACTGGATGGAATCGGTAAGGCTGCGTCACGCGAACAGCCTAACTCAATCGCCAAAAAGTGCGCGAAAATCTCACGAGTGAGACTTCCCGGGCGAACGATTTGCTCCGTCGACGAAGTTGAGGCATTGATTTCGATGATTCCTGAGCAAGAGAATTTGATAGTTCGAGGCCGGCGCTTTTTCAGATGCAAACCCTCGCTGGTCCTCATTCTTTTGTTGGTCGCGGGCGCAGTTCTACGCTTTACCGATGCGTTCGCGGCCCCGCCGAAAGAGGTGCTGAGTGAGGCAGATCTCCCTCGGCTGACCTACCCGGTGACCGGAGCCATCAGCAGTCTGCTGGAAGCGGACGACGCGACCTTCGCAACGTTCCTGCAAAAAGCCGTTGCCGACATCCAGTCGCTTCTGACCGATTATTCGATCAAAGACCACGCAACATTGATTTCGGTTTTGTCGGCAAAGCTTGCGACGCAGGAGTTAAATGGAGAAATAGCCGACGCTCTCAAGACCATCGCGACATTGCGCGATCTTCAGGACAAACCTGATCTGAAGCTGACGACGGGCCTCTTTGACGAGGCGATCCTCAAAGCCAGGCAACAGACCAATGCGACTTCGGGGCCCGAGTACGAAGGCGCGATCGAGTCGGCTTATAAAGAAGCAGGCACGGCGCTTCCCTGGGAGGTAGTCCAGGATGCAGTTAAATCGGCGCGGTCCGTCTCCGATTTGCTCACCAGCTCATTCGTGATCGGCAGAGCACAGGAAGATTTGCAGCCGGAGGTGGATAAATCCGGGGCGTTGGATCGGGAAGGTCTCTTTCGTTTGCTCGACTATCGGGCGACGGTTCGGATCAAGGTTCCAGTCAACGCAATACGACCGCGGGTCTTGAGTGCGTACATCGCCGCCCATGACACGGTCAAACCGGATATCTGGCAAGCGCGCGATGTGACATTGTCGGCGACTGACCATTTAAGCGAAGTACGGATCGGCATCTTCGATTCCGGCGTTGATAGCGCGCTTTACACGGGCCGGTTCCATGTCCGTGCGGATTCTGAGCCGTTCCCTTCACAGGGGCTGGCATTCACAGACGACGGCCGACCGGCCGGCACAACGCTGGCACCGCTCACACAAGATCAGTTCAAACAATACGCCAGCGTTGAAGACGACCTCGAAGCGATCTCTGATTTGCAGGCGGGAATCGACAGCCCGGCGAGCAACGCGTTCAAGCGGCGGTTGCCTCAATTGTCGAAGGACGATGTCGAAGGCATCTTTAAGCGGCTTGAGTTCTTTGGCAATTTCGCTCATGGCACGCATGTCGCCGGAATTGCCATTGAGGGCAATCCGGCCGCTCGCATCGTTGTTTTCAGGTTTAATGACAACCTGCGACGCGGACTCGATTTTCCGCCGACCGATGCGTGGGCCGAGCGAATGGCGGCAAACTTCAAACGTATTGCAGACTATTGCCGGATCGAAAACGTGCGGGTGGTTAATATGAGTTGGGGGGATGACCCTCATGAATTTGAGGAATGGCTCGCGCACACGAAGTCCGGCGAGACCGCCGATCAAAGAAAAGCCGAAGCTGCGAGGTTGTATCACATCTGGCGGAAGGCGATTGTCGACACGATCAAAAGCGCGCCGGATACGCTCTGGGTGACCGCGGCTGGTAATTCGGATAGCGATGCCGGCTTCCTGGAAGATGTTCCCGCCTCTTTGGAGCTTCCAAACCTGATAACCGTCGGCGCGACCAACCAGGCGGGAGATCCGACGACGTTTACGAGCTATGGGAAAACCGTCGTGATTTATGCCGATGGATTTCAGGTCGATAGCTACATCCCCGGTGGGAGACGTGTTAAGCTCTCCGGGACGTCGATGGCTTCGCCCGGTGTTGCAAATCTGGCTGCAAAATTGTTCGCCGTTAACCCGAAGCTGACCGCCGAGGAGGCAAAGAAACTGATCCTGGACGGCGCTGATTCCAGCGACGATGGGAAGCGCAAACTGATGAACGAAAAGCGATCCGTCGAATTAGCCCGGCTCAGCAAGGGAAGGGCCGCAAAACAGCAGCGCGACGAAACGAATCCCAAATGAAGGGCGTCCCGGCATTTCTTGGCTTTCCACCGGTTTGTCTCACTTTCGAGCGAGGCATTCCCAATAGAGAGACGGTTCGCAGACTTAAAAACTCTCCTGATCCGCATTTCCCGCGGGGAAACGTCTCATTTTCAGGCGTGGCACGCACCTTGCTCAGTGATTATTTCGTGCCGCAGAGGTCTCCGACCGGCGGTACCCGAAAAAGAAAGAGTAAGGTTATGAAAAAGTTTTTCCTGGGCTTGATTGCAGTCGCCGCAGTGCTTCTGCCAATGAGTCAAAACGCAGAAGCGCATTGGGTTGGTTACCATCACTATTGGGGTCATTATGGGTACGTTCATCATCGCTATTGGCACGGAGGCCATTGGTACGGCGGTTACTGGCATCCCGGTTATTGGTATCCGGCTCCCGTGATCGTGATCGGACCGTAACGTCGCCCAATGAGCTCAACGAGCGGTGTGATAGAGTCGATCCGCCGCTCGCGTCTACCCCCAGAATACTCGTCCCCGCCCGTCTAAATCGGTAAATAGTCGAGATTGTCGAAACGATTCTCGACATTTCAGACCGACTTCGTAGATGAGAGTTATGGCAAAATTTGTGCCGCTGACAGTCCTGCTGTTTTGCGCCGGGATCGCTGCCCAGGCCGCCGACAAGATCCCGATCTCCGCGGTTCCCAAACGCGTCAGAGCCGCGATCCAGGAATTTGCACCGGGGGCGCAATTGATTGAGGCCAGAGTCAGCGACGACCGCATTTACAAAAAGGTCTACGACTGCACCTATTTTCGAAACATCCATCTGGGTTCAATCAAGCTAACCGCTAAAGGGGTGCTCCTGGAGATTAACGAAGCCCTGGTGATTGACGATGTCCCTCCGGCAGTCCGTAAAACCATTCACGGCGAAACGAAAGGAGGCCTGATCAAAACAATCAGGCTCGACGCTCTTTACGGTCACGTCGTTTACAGGGTGAAAGCCTATTATTGGAAATCGACGAACATCGAAATCTCGCTCGCAATTACCCAGTCCGGTCACATCGTCGAGCGAAAGGTCAGCAAGGGATTGTTAATCTTTTGATCCTGCGACTCTTGCAACGGGATCGCAGGATTTCCCGACTTTTGATCGACAACACCCGACAGCACGAGGATACTGTTGGCAAGTCTACTTCTTGACGTGCCTTGTCCGCGGAACTATTCTCCGCGTTTTATGAAGAAAACGCTGCGGTTCGTCCTCCCGCTGACGGTGCTGGCACTGGTCTGTTTCCCGCACCGCTCCCCCGCTCCGATTATTTACCGCGAGGGCGAAGGATTTAGCACCGGCGAATTGAGCGATATCGAAATTAAGAAAAACGCCGAAGAACAATACAGGCTCGCTCAACGCTACGAAGCCGATGGAGACTACAAACGAGCCGGTGCTTCCTATCGGCTCGTCGTTCGCCGCTTCCCGCGTGCGGATATCGCCGCTTCAGCCCAGTTTAAATCGGGCCAGATGCTCGAAAAGCAAACGCCGCTCGCGCCCGCCGCCCAGGCC
>CAZMNG010000060.1:0-4723 GCA_964567505.1 uncultured Chthoniobacterales bacterium | reverse complement strand
GCTCGAAAAGCTTGGCAAACTGCAACTGGCATTCGACGAGTACCAGGCCTTGGTCCAAAAATATCCGCGCAGCCCAGATTTCGAAGCGGCCCTTCAAGCCCAATACGAAATCGGGAAAGCCTATCTGGACGGCAAGCGCGTCGACATCTATGGGGTTCCTACCCTCCCTTCGATGGGAAAGGCGCAGGAGATGTTTCAAAAAATCGTGACCAACGCGCCATACGGTCGGATCGCGCCGCTGGCCCAATTCGGAATCGGCCAGGCCCTCGAGAAAAGTGGTTCAATCACCTCAACCGTGAACGCTTATCAGCAGGTCGTTGACCGCTACCCAAACAGCGACGTGGCGCCGAACGCGATGTATCAGATCGGCTATGTCTATTTCCAAGCCAGTCGCGCCACCGGCTACGATGAAACCGCAGCTGTCCGGGCCCAGGAGTCGTTTGAAGATTTTCTTCTGAAATACCCGAACAGCGAAAAGGTCCCACAGGCGCAGGACAATCTGAAGATTTTGCAAAGCCGTAAAACCGACAATTCGTACAACATCGCGCGGTTCTACGATAAGCAAAAGAATTACAAAGCGGCCTACGTTTACTACAACGAGGTTGTCCAGCAGCAACCGGATTCACCCGACGCGACAAGGGCAAAACAAAGAATGGATCAAATCCGTTCCAAGGTCGGCGACGATGCGTTGAAAATCGGCGGAACTTCGACCGCGCAAGCCAACGCGACCGTCCAGGCAAAATCGGATACTGCAAACCGTCCGGATTTTGTCGGCCCGCCCCCACCAGCGCCAACCCCAACTCCCGCCCCTGCTCCAGCACAGACGGTTGGCGAGTCCGTGCCTGATCAGGGAGCGCCCCAACAACCCGCTCCGGGTGGCCAGCAGGCACCCCCTGCCCAAGGCGACACAACAGCTACACCGCCACCGACACCGACAGAGCCCGCACTCCCTGCCCAGTGATCGGTCGCTCGCTCAACAGATCTCTCTGTATACTCCTGTATGGGGCTTTGATGGGGTGTGCCGGATACACGCTGGGTCCGACTCCGCCGACCTACATGAAGGGAGTCAAGAAGATCGCCGTCCCGATTCTAAAAAACGCGACGATCGCCGCTGATATCGAAGCGATAGCCACCACAACCCTGATCCGTCAAATCCAGCAGGATGGGACCTATCAGGTCACCGGCGCAGACCAGGCAGATGCCATTGTCGTCGGAACAATCACCTCCGTCGACCGCTCAAAGGCGCGCTCTCTGGTTGGCAACGTGCTCGCCTCAGCAGAATTCAATTTACGCGTAACGATCGATTTCCGGATCGAGCGCCCGAATACTCAGCAACTGATGGCACGTCGCAGCATCGAAGGGGACACAAGCTTCTTCGTGGGTGCCGACACTGCAACACAGGAAACTCAAGCAATCCCACTCGCCATCCAGGATTGCGCGGTCCAGTTTGTCAGTTTCCTCACCGAAGGGTGGTAGCTTTGTCCCATGCTTTATTTGATCGGGTCCCCGATTGGTAACCTGGGCGACATCACGCTCCGTGCACTCGAGATTTTGAAAGAGGTCGCAGTCGTCGCCGCCGAAGACACCCGACGTTCCTCAGTTCTGCTGAAGCACTTCGAAATCAGCAAGCCGCTCGTCAGTTTTCACGAACACAACGAAGCCAGACGCACCGCAGAGCTCGTCGCTAGGATGCGAACCGGCGAAAAAGTCGCGCTGCTTACCGATGCCGGCATGCCCTCCATTTCCGATCCGGGGTACCGAATCGTACGGGCTTGTATCGAACAAGGCGTCCGCATTGAAGTGATCCCGGGGCCATCCGCTGTTCTTACCGCCCTTGTCGGATCCGGCTTGGCAACCGACCGATTCTATTTCGGTGGGTTCTTGCCGGTCAAAAGCGGCCAGCGCGAAAAGGAGCTCAGCGCGGCGCTCGCCCGCGAGGTAACATCCATTTACTTCGAGTCCCCCCACCGGATTCTCCGATCGCTCCAGACAATTCGAAACGCCGATCCCGAACGGCAGGTCTGCGTCGCTCGCGAACTGACCAAGCAATTTGAAGAATACCGGCGCGGCGCGGTCGCGGAGGTCCTTTCGCACTACGAATCACACCCACCGAAGGGTGAGATCACCATCTTAATATCAAAATCAACTAGATAAGCCACTCTATGTACGAGTGTTATACTCGATATTACGCATAAATATTGATGCGGCTCGCTCGCCTTTTGCACAGACCGTTCGAAGTATCCCGCACCCGGGCCGCAGCTCAGGCTAATCCATTTTTTTCCCCGCGGCGCGCCGGATCCGGTTCATGATCGCTTTTCCAAGACCAGATTCAGGCACCGAATCAATCACAATCTCCTCTACGTCCAACCGGTCCATTTCTCGGATCAAATCAAATAATCTTTGCGCTGCAATGCGCAGATCCCGTGATTCGCTCAGGGAGCGGACCACGGCAAAATCGTCCAAATGACGAGTTGGTCCCCAACATAGGAACGCCTGCTTTTTCGATTCCCTGCCGACCGCTTCGGCGTCAAAAATTCGGACCGGCTTTGAAGGTGCGTAGTGGGTTGGAGTCTGACCCGGTGCGACGATCTTGTGCGTCGCGGTCAGCTCGTCCAGCGGCGCAATCACCGCGAGTTCCTCTTCTGTGACCGCTCCTGGTCTCAGGATTTCAATTCGATTGTCGACGACCCGAACGATCGTCGATTCCACACCATGCTCAGTGGTCCCCCCAGCCAGGACCAGTGGAATCCGTCCCTGCAATTCTTCAATGACGTGAGCAGCCCGGGTTGGACTCACCCGTCCGAAGCGATTCGCACTCGGCGCCGCCAGTGGCTTTCCAAATGCTTTGAGAACCGCCAGAAACAGTGTGTGACGCGGCATCCGAATCGCCACTTCATCGAGCCCAGCCGTCACCAGATCCGGCACGAGAGACGATTTAGGAAGCAGGATCGTCAATGGTCCGGGCCAGAACCGTTGCATTAACCGCTCACCGACCAACCCAACGCATTCAGAATTGGTAATCAGCCGAGGAAGCCAATCAAGGCTCCCGATGTGGACGATCAATGGATCAAACGAAGGACGGTTTTTCGCGTCAAAGATTCGCGCAACCGATTCTGTCTCCAACGCGCTCCCGGCGAGTCCATACACAGTCTCGCTCGGAAGGGCGACGACTCCCTTGCACGCCAAAACCTTCGAAGCAGCTTCAACCGCTGCGGTCTCGTTTACACACGCATCGACGACGACGGTTTTCATGGTTGCGCCCGGACGCCGCGAGCCAAATTGCGTTCCGGTTTAATCGAGGACAGCATTCAACACCTGCTCGGTCTGTCGCCGGCGAAACTCAATGAGTTTGTTGCGCAGGTCGCCGCTTTGAAGCGCTAGAATACTGACCGCTGCGAGGGCTGCGTTCTTCGCTCCTGCTTCACCGATCGCCAGCGTCGGAACCGGAATTCCCGCCGGCATTTGCACGATCGACAACAGGGAGTCAATCCCTTTCAAAACCCGGCTTTCGACCGGGACGCCAAGAACAGGCAAATGCGTGTGCGCCGCGAGCATCCCCGGTAAATGTGCCGCACCACCCGCTCCGGCGATAATGACCTGTAATCCTCTTCCGGCAGCCTGACTTGCAAATTCTAGCAGCAAATCCGGGGTGCGGTGGGCAGAAACAATTCGGCATTCCGTCGGCACGCCGAAGTCCTTCAGCAGATCGGCTGCGTGACGCATTGTCGACCAGTCGGATTTGCTTCCCATCACAACAGCGACCAGACAGGTATCAGACATACCGAAAACAATGCGGGCCGAAGGAGAGAACGCAAGACGTATCCTGCTGGAAATAATAGTGTTGCATTCCTCTTGACGTTTTTAGCGTGAACTCCATATACTCATGGCCTTTTCGAGCCGGGCGCTTAGTTGGACCAGATTTCTGTTGGATTGGCAGGGATACCTACCCGGGTGGTTGGCTCGGTCTATCGATTGTATGGCTAAAGGCACAGTCAAGTGGTTTAACGAGAAAAAAGGCTTTGGGTTCATTGTTGACCCAAAAGTTCCCACCGACGTCTTTGTCCATTTTTCCGTGATCCAAGCGGATGGATTTAAGACCCTGAACGAAGGCGAGACAGTAGAGTACGAATTGTACCAGGACGAAAAAGGAGCGAAAGCCAGAAACGTCGTAAGGGCTTAAGAATCAAATTTAATCATTGCCCGTTGCAGCCGGTTACGTCAAAGCTGTGACGGCTATGCCTCTTCCTGCGTCTGCCCGTAATCTAGTGCTGGTTGGCTTCATGGGCTCCGGCAAGTCTTCGGTCGGGAGGGAGATCGCTCGCCGTTGGGGCTATCGTTTTCTGGATACCGATTTGGCGATTCGCCAGAAGCACGGCAAAACGATATCCGAGATCTTCGAATCGTCCGGGGAAGCCTTTTTTCGCGACGAAGAGAATCTGGCGCTCCAGCATTTTCAGGCTTCGTCCGGCGCCGTGATCGCGACGGGTGGCGGAATCGTCCTCCAGCTGAGGAACCGTGCACTCCTCCGCTCCCTCGGTCTCGTTGTCTGGCTGACCGCAACCGAAGAAGTGATCTGGGAGCGTGTCTCCCGGAATCGGAATCGGCCGCTTCTCGAATCCGACAACCCTCGAGCGACAATCACGAGCCTGATGACCCTCCGCAACCGGTTGTACCGCTCCGTTGCCGATATTACGGTTGAGACGTCCGGATTGACCCACCAGCA
>CAZMNG010000059.1:0-11173 GCA_964567505.1 uncultured Chthoniobacterales bacterium | reverse complement strand
GTAGGGCGAGCTCATCCGAGCGGAAACCGGAAACGCCGCCAGTTTGATCAGCTCACCTTTCACCTCGGCCAATAGGCTGCCAGGTCCACGAAATACTGCAGGGAACCCGGATTGGCAACCGCTTCGCGGCTGATGGCCTTAGCCAACGACGTGCCTTCAAACAACCGCTTGACCGGCACTTCCAGTTTCTTGCCATTCAAGGTATGCGGGATTTCCGGGACGGGAAAAATCGCGTCCGGTACATATCGTGGCGAGAGCTCTGCGCGTAAATGAGCACAAATGGTCTCGCGAAGCTCGTCGTTACAGTCGCGACCCGAAGAAAGCACGACGAAAAGCAGCAGCCGGCCAGGAACAGCGCCCTGCTGGAGTTTGGTTGTATCGATCACCAGCGCTTCAGCGATCTCAGGTATTTTTTCTATCACTCGGTAGAACTCGGCGGTTCCCATGCGGACCCCACCACGATTCAGGGTCGCGTCGGAGCGCCCATAGATCACGCATTGCCCGTCGCTGGCCGAGATCTCGATCCAATCGCCATGCCTCCAGGTACCGGGATAGTGTTGGAAATAGCTCGCCCGCATCCGGCTTCCATCCGGATCATTCCAGAAACGAACCGGCATGCACGGCATCGGCGCGGTGAGGACCAGCTCCCCCACCTCGTTCCAGACGGGTTTGCCATCTTCATTCCAGGCTTCGATAGGCGTGCCAAGGCCGCGGCACTGCAGTTTCCCGGGGTAAACGGGCAGCAACGGATTCGAACAGATCAATGCCGTGCAAACATCGGTCCCACCGCTGATTGATCCCAGCCACACATCCGATTTGACTTCTTTGTAAACCCAGTGAAAACCCTCTGGCGAAAGTGGCGCGCCGGTCGATCCGATTGCTCGTAGCTCCTTAAGATCCGCAATTGTTCGGGGGTGAATATTTTCTTTCTCGCATGCCTGCAAGAACGGAGCGCTTGTGCCGAAGTAGCTTATCCCTTCTTCGGCGACCAACCGCCACAGCACACCAAAATCCGGATATTTCGGGCTGCCGTCGTAAAGAACGATCGTCGTCTTCAGCGCCAGCCCAGAAATAAGAAAATTCCACATCATCCAGCCGGCGGTTGTGAACCAGAAGAATCGGTCTCCTTCGCGCAAATCGAGATGTAACGACAGAGCCTTGAGATGCTCCAGCAACATCCCCCCGTGCCCGTGCACAATCGGTTTTGGAACACCAGTCGTTCCTGACGAATAAAGGATCCAGAGAGGATGCTCAAATTCGACCGGCTCGAACTTCAGGTCTCCCCTTCCACTTCCCGCCCCGGACGGCCCCAGGAACTCGCACCAGTCAATTGTCAGCCCAGGAGGCAGCGAACAGTCCGATTTGGCATCCGGTTGAGATACATGGACGACTTTTTGAAGCGTAGACAGGCCATCGGCAATCTCGGCCAGTGCCGAACTCCGATCATGCACTTTTCCGCCATAGCGATAGCCGGACACGGCGAAAAGCACCTTGGGTTCGATCTGGATTAACCTCTCGAGAACACCTTGGCTGGATAGCTCCGGCGGACAACTGGACCAGATGGCGCCCAGGCTGGCGGTGGCCAGAAAAGCAATCACGGTTTCCGGGCAGTTCGACAGATACGCCGCAACGCGGTCTCCCTTCTTAATGCCGAGCTGCCGTAGAGCCGCCGCAGTCGAGGCAACGCGTTGGCCCAGGTCAGCGTAAGTAAGCACCATCCGCCTGGACTCTTCCCCTGGCTTGGGTTCAGTTCGAGCGACGATGGCAACTCGATCCGGGGTTTCCAATTGCCCGCGCAATAAATGCGCCGCGTAGTTCAAGGTCCCGCCTGGGAACCAGTGCGCGTCAAGCGGTTTCTCACCGACAAGACATTCCCCCGGTTGCCGTTGAAACTGCACAGCAAAATAATCCGCGATCGATTTCCAAAACGGCCCGATTTGCGTCACCGACCAAGCGTACAGTTCATGATAGTTGCTGCACTGAACGCCATAATGTTCGCTCACCCAGTGTTGATACCGGGCCAGATTGCTCTCAGTGAAGGCCGAAGCAGGCGGATGCCACAAAGCTTCTGTGAGGGAAACGGGATCCATGGTCGACACGCCTAATTAGCGGCAGGTTTACCCTATCGAGCCGGCACGTTTTCGCAAGAGAACCGTCGCGGCTCAGCGGGAGCTGCGATAAATCTGGCTCGAATCTACCGCTTGCGCCGCTGGAACGTATGTTCTCATGCCCGATCATCTTCACCTTTTTGCGTGGCCATACCGGCAGGTCACGCCCTTTGATACCCCGCCTCTTTTAATGTCTGCACCGCGCTAGCCGTTGGCGCAAGCATCATCGGGTCCTTTGCGAATCATGATGAATCGCCTCGTAGCCGGCTTTTCGTGCGCCAAGCTCCCCAGCATGATCGAAAATGCTGACTCGCGTTGATCCGACGCTTGATGGCGCGGTGGTCCTGCTCGAGCACGTTATTCAAACAAGGCATCGGCCGATGCCGGCAATCCTCGGCGAGAGCGCCTGCGGCTTTGAGCTGCGCGATCGCAGGCGGATACGCGGCGTGGCCGTCGGTGTTGATCACCCGCGGCGCGGGATGGTTCGCACCGCCCAGCGCTTTTACGAGAAAGCGCTTGGCTGCGACCGCGTCCTGCTTAGCCCGAGAGGAGAAAATCCAGGGTCGCTCCGCTCGGGTCCACCGCCCGGTAAAAAGCCGTGGGGGGTCGAAAATTATGCTCGTCTCGGCATCAGCACGGTGTAGTCAAAGTCCAAAACGACCGAGGAATCGTATTTGCGTTCAGCATCCTGATAGGGGAAGTCCTGGCACGACCGGTTCTTGGTAGCAACGGTGCGTAGCCGCAGCGCACCAATGTCCGCGCAATCGGGCAACGCCATCTTGCCAAGGATCTCCGACCAGGCGTACACCGTATCGCCAGCGAAGGTCGGATTCGTGTGACGGCCACCGTTGACCGCTGCGACGCTGAGAGCATTAGCCAACCCGTTGAAGGAGAGTGAGCGTGCCAGACTGATGATGTGTCCACCGTAGATGATACGGCGACCGAAACGTCCATCCTTTTCTGCATGCTGATTAAAGTGCACTCGTGCCGTATTCTGATACAGGCGAGTCGCCATCATATGCTCGGCCTCTTCGATTGTCATGCCGTCGATGTGATCAATTCGCTCGCCGACCCGGTAGTCTTCCCACAGATGCGGACTGCCTGCGAGGGCCGTGTCGTAACGCTCTACATTCAGATTGTAAGGCACTACAAGCTCGCTTACGCCGACTGCATCAGGCAACTTTGGCACAACAGTCTCGGGTGCGGGCGCGTTCAGATCATTCTTGCGCACCATCACCCAGCGGATGTAATCGACAACCATCTCGCGCCGCTGATTAGTGCCTATCGAGCGCACGTAGACGACGCCCGCCTTGCCGTCCTTGTTCTGCTTCAGGCCTATGACGGTCGACCTCGCAGAAAGCGTGTCACCCGGATACACAGACTGGCCAAAGCACCCATGCGCATAGCCGAGGTTGGCCACGGCGTTCAGGGAAATGTCGGGCACTGTTTTTCCAAACACGATGTGAAATGCCAGCAGGCTGTCGACAGGTGCGTGTCCCAGGCCGAGGTCGGCGGCGAATTGGGCCGAGGAAGTGACCACGAAACGGGAACCGAAGAGCGCCATGTAAAGCCCTATATCACCGTCCGTCACCGTTCGCGGCGTGGCATGGACGATCTCCTGACCCAATCGGAAATCCTCAAAGTAGTTGCCGGGCCTCGTTTTCGTATCCATCGCCCCCTCCATCATCCGGTTAGAAGCCGTAAGCCTGGGCAAGCTCGAGGTCCTTCCTTGCAACCAGTCGCGCCAAGTCTACGATAACCTTTGCCTGCTTCCAGGTGGCATCGTCCTGCATCTTACCGTCTATCATGGCTACACCAGCGCCATCGGGCATGGCTTCGAGTATGCGTTTGGCGAATAGCACCTCTTTGACATCGGGGCTGAATACGCGCTTGGCAATCGCGATCTGATTCGGGGCAAGCGACCATGCCCCCGTGCAGCCCATGAGAAAGGCGTTACGAAACTGCGCTTCACATGCAGATTCGTCCTTCAGATCGCCGAATGGCCCATAGAACGGACGGATACCATGCGCGACACAGGCATCAACCATCCTTCCGACGGTATAGTGCCAGAGGTCCTGCTGAAAGAATGCGCGGTGCTCATTTCCTTCTTCAGCATCAGCCAGGACGCCGTAGAAGGGATGGCCGCCTCCAACGCGAGTCGTCTTCATGCCGCGCGAGGCTGCCAGATCGGCAGGCCCCAGGCTCAGGCCATGCATGCGTGGGCTCGCGCCAGCAATTTTCTCCACGTTCACGACGCCCTGGGCGGTCTCCAACAGCGCATGAACGAGGATCGGCTTTCGCACCTCGTACCTGGCTTCGAGCAGGGCCAGGTACTGATCTACGAAGTGAATATCCCACGGTCCTTCGACCTTGGGAATCATAATTACATCGAGTTTGTTGCCGACAGTCTTGATAATCTCTGTCATGTCATCGAGGAACCAGGGGCTGTTCAATGCATTCACACGCGCCCAGAGCGCGGTGTCGCCGAAATCAGTGTCTCTGGCGACCTCGATGAAGCCTGTCCGTGCAGTCTCCTTGGCATCGACAGGAATTGCGTCTTCCAGGTTGCCGCACAATACATCGACCTGCTTTGCTGTCTCGGGTATCTTCGCACGGATCTTGTCGATATGCGGCGGAAAGAAATGGATCATACGCTCCGGCCTCACTGGCAGCTCATGCAGCGGCTGCGGTGCTCCGATTGCAAGGGGTTTATAGAAATGGACAGAAAGTTTCATAGGTGTGTCCTCTATTGCTCGTTTAGTTCTTAGCCGCTTGGCCACGCGGGAGAATATTCGGGTCCGGCGACGATGCCTTCGTCGTGGAGCTTGCCAACCTCCCCCTCGCTTAGACCAAGAATTTCCAGCAGAATTTCGTCGGTATGCTCACCCAGCCGGGGCGCAGGCTGCGGTGGCAACCGCGGAACCTGGCAGAAGTCCAGGGGAGAGGCAGGCACCAGATATGTCCCGATGCCGGGCTGTTCAACCATGCGGAACATCGGATTGTCAGAGGAGCAGTCGGGATCGCTTTCGATGGCTTCCCGCACCGTCCGATATGGGCCCCAGGTGACACGTTGCTCCTCGAAGATGCGACGAACTTCTGCCAGCGTTCGAGCGTAAAACCAGGGCTCCAGGATAATTGCTATCTCCTTGCGAGCGTGGAACCGGTCGCCCTCATCACTCATATTGCGACCCAGACGCGCTCCGAGGGCATTGAATTCAGCCGTAAACCCGGTCGCCTTACATAGGCAGCGCCACTGCAGATCTGTCAGGCCCACAACCATCAGTCGCTTACCGTCCAGCGTCTCGAAGTCACGCCCAAAGGCTCCGTATAAATAATTCCCTTGCTTTGGTCGGTCGGCGTCATTGATCATCACTTCCGCGATCATGCCGAAGTTGCCAAGCATCGCCAGCGCTACATCTTTCAACGCGATCTTCGCGAGTTGCCCCTGTCCGGTGAGGCGTCTGTGCCGCTCGGCGGCGAGTAACCCCAGAGCGATCATGTGACCTGACACGAAGTCCCACGCCGGAAAGACATGGTTCACCGGGTCTGGCGAGGTCGTCGGACCCGTCAAAAACGGGAAACCGATCTGCGGGTTAACGGTATAGTCCACTTCGGATCCGCCATCGCGGCGACCAAGGAAGTTCACCATGATCAGGTCATGCCGATGGGTCTTCAGTGCCTCGTAGCTCAACCAGCCTCGCGCAGGGAAGTTGGTGCTGAATAGGCCCGCGTTCTCACCAGGCCAGCAGATTAGTTGGGTCAGCAGCTCTTGTCCACGAGGCTTGCGGAAGTCAACCGTAATCGAGCGCTTGCCCTTGTTGAGTCCAGCCCAGAACAGGCTCTGTTTTCCATCCAGGGTAACCGGCCAACGTTTGTAGTCGAGACCTCCACCGATCTGGTCGAAGCGAATGACATCTGCACCCAGTTGGGCCAGTGTCATGCCGCCGAGCGGTGCTGCCACGAAAGCCGAGCCTTCGACGACGCGGAGACCTTTCAGTATTCCTTCCACAATATATCCTTCCACAACAGCGGAGAGTGTTGCTCCGCTACTGGTAAGTCAGATCACGCGCTTTTTGCGCAGTTCATCAATCCGACAGTCATCTATGCCAAGCAATTCTTTGAGCACCTCTACCGTGTGCTCTCCGAGCTTGGGGCCCAGGTGCCTTATCTGACCAGGTGTTTCCGACAGCCTGGGAATCACGGAAGGCACAATGATCGTCTCTCCTGTTTCCTCTTCATCCATGGCGACGAGATTGCGGCGGCTGTGGAATTGACGGTTGCCGAAAATGTCGGCGATATTGTTCAGCGGCCCGGCAGGTGCTCCGGTTGCATAGCAACGCTCAAGTACCTCCTCGCGAGTCAAGGACCCACACCAGTCTCTGACAATCTCGTTCACGTCGTGGCAGTTTTCCAGCCGTGTCTTCTGCTCACCGTAGGTGCTTGAAGAAGCCAGTTCGGGGCGCTCCATCGCCATCGCCAGCCGCGCAAATAACTTGTCGGTCGCACAGGCGATGGCTACCCATTTGCCGTCTTTCGTCGGAAAGTGACCGTGGGGACACTCGAATTCATTGTGATTCGGCCCGTGTCGTTCTCTGACAATTCCATACATGCCGTAGATCGGCACGAGTTCATCCGTACAGCGGAAAACGGACTCGTACAGGGCAGCGTCAACATACTGGCCGCAGCCGGTGCGTTCGCGGTAGCGCAGTGCCATCAGAACACCAATGCAGCCGTATAGTCCGGTGAGGTAATCGCCCATGGTCGTCGAACCCGGAGTAACAGGCCTGCCCTTTGGCATACCCGCGAGATACGCAATTCCGCCAACCGCATGTGCGATGCGAGCAAAACCAGGCCGGTCCTTGTACGGGCCGTACTGGCCGTACCCAGTCACGCGCAGCATGATCAGACCCGGATTGATATCGTGCAGCACCTCCCAGCCCAGCCCCCACTTTTCCAGCGTGCCAGGCCGGAAGTTCTCACACAGTATGTCTGACTTCTCTATCAGCTTCTTGAAGAGCTCTACGCCTTCAGGACGATGCAGGTCGATGGTGACCGATTTCTTGTTGCGCGCTTCGCTAAGCCAGGTCAGCGTGTCGCCTTGACGCTGTGTCGGAGTGCCAAACCGGCGCAGGGCATCGCCGCCCAAAGGATGTTCGACTTTCAGGACCTCGGCACCAAATTCTCCGAGAACGGTTGCGCAGTAGGGTGCCGCGATCACCGTGGCGACATCAATGACGCGGATACCTGCCAGCGGCAGCTCGGCTTTAATCTCATGTATCAAGCTTTACCTCAGAAACTATGCAGCGTGGCATGTTAAATAATCTTGCGTTGCCGGAGGCGCCTGATTTCGTCTACCGAGATTCCCAGCAACTCGCGCATGACCTCGTCGGTGGCGTTGCCCAGGAGCGGACCAAGATTGGTGATGCGCGCTGGCGTTTCCGAAAGCGTCGGTATGACATTGGGGACCACCACCTCGCCCAGACCTTCCTCTTCGATGTGAGCGAGGTTCCCGCGTGCCCGGAAATGCTCATCTTCGAAGATATCGGCAATGCTATTTACTTTTCCCACGGGAACCTCTTTGTCAAGGCAACGCCTTAGCACCTCTTCGCGGGTGAGCGAACTTACCCATTCGATGACGATTTGATTAACCACATCACGGGCGGCAAGCCGCTTGCGCTGTTCGCCGTAAAGTGTGCTGGATGCGAGTTCAGGACGTTCCATCGCTTCTGATAGGCGTTCAAACATCTTATCGGTCGTGCAGGCAATGGCAATCCATTTGTCGTCCTTCGTGCGGAAATGACCGTGCGGCACGGCAACGAAACTGCCGACGCCCTCTCGTTCCCTGATCTTGCCGAACAGGCCGTATGCGCCGGCGATCTCGTCCAATTGGCGAAAGACTGCCTCATAGGTCCCGATATCGATCACCTGCCCGCGGCCAGTCTTCTCCCGGTGGCGTAAGGCCAGCATGATGCCGATTGCTCCATAGAGACTCGACATATAGTCCCCAAGTGGCGTTGTGCCGGGAAGGACTGGCGTTTCGCCGGGGAAGCCAGCGAGATAGGACAGGCCACCAAACGCGTGCGCAATATGAGCGAATCCTGAACGTCGGCAATAGGGGCCGGTCTGCCCATATCCCGACACCCTCAGCATAACCAGGCCAGGATTGGCCTCGCTTAACACCTGCCAACCCAGTTCCCATTCCTCCATAGTTCCTGGGCGGAAGTTCTCGACCAAAACATCAGACTTCGCGACGAGCTTCAGGAAAAGTTCTACGCCCTCTTTCTGGCGCAGATCGATGGTGACCGACTTCCTGTTTCGGCCTTCACTGAGCCAGGCTAGAGTTGCATCATGACGCTTCGTGGGTGTTCCAAAGCGCCGCATTGGATCGCCCGCGATCGGATGCTCTACCTTCAGGATCTCAGCACCAAACTCTCCGAGGATCGTAGCGGCATAGGGCCCAGCGAGGAAGGTCCCCACGTCGACAACCCGCACGCCACTCATCGGCAGCTTCCCGGTCTCCGCTGGACTATTCTGTTCTTCACTGCTTTCGGCCAGACCAATACCGTCGCCATCCTGCCCGGCATCTGTGGTGCTTGTATCTCCTAAGTGCTGCTCCATGTATGTCACTAAACGCACTCCTTTCTGGCTTGTAAAGGATGTGATACTAATATCCGCTTGCAAATCGATCAAAGTTGTCGGCAGCTTGTCCCGGACCGGCAGGCTTGCATCAAAGCGAACAGTGCGTCGAGACGCACCGCGCTCGGTATTTCGAATTCTCGGTTCAGGGTTAGCAGAAACACTCAGAGTCTGGCATTCAGTAACCGGCTGCTTCTTCGGGCGAATGGCCACGTTTATAAATCAGCATTGTTCGCTCGAAGGTCATCACTTGCTTTCCATCCTGGTTGAACCCCTGAGTTTCCACAGTCACGATGCCTTGCGAAGGCCGGCTCCCAGACTCTCGCTTGGAAAGCACTTTCGATTCCGCATAGAGAGTGTCACCTACGAAGACCGGGCCTGTCGCCTTTACATTGTTCCATCCTAAGTTGGCTACGACTTTGGCACTGACGCTGTGAACACTCATGCCGGTCAGAAGCGAGAGGGTGAGAGTGCTGTTCACCAGACACTTTTTCCATTCCGTCTTTGACGCGTAAGCCGAGTCGAAGTGAAGCTGTTGTGAATTCAGAGTAAGTAACGTCATCCATACGTTATCCGCATCAGTGATTGTGCGGCCTGGTCGATGCTCAAAGACATCGCCAACTTCGAAATCCTCGTAGTAAAGCCCGTAAGTTTCCCGATAGCGGCGCTCGCCGATTTTTTTATACATCGAAATGAGTGAATCCATAGTCGTTTCCTCCGTAGCACTACAAGTAGGGACAGGTCAACTGTCCTAGGAATCGTCAATTTCTAAAGCACTTCGTGCTGGATTTTCTCCGCCGGAAGTCGCGTTTGTCGGTGGTCCTGCTGATGGTCACTCACCGCCAAAACGATGAAGAAACTGTGCAAAAACTGTGACGCTCGGGGGAACAAAGGCTGTGAACTCCTTCCAGTATAACGGCCGCAGGATGGGATCTAATCATATAATCCTCACGGCTCCACTACCCTAAACCGTGGATTTCAACCGGTCGCGACTCCGCGATGGCGGTACCGATGGCGTTTGTTCCGATATCCGCCTCCTTCCAATACCCGCCTCGCTCCAGTGGATCAGCTGACCGAAATCGATCGTGCGCGGATCTCTGGGTGTTTCAAGAACAAACCCTGATGCGTCGGTCAGGACACCGCAATGCTTTCCGGGTAGACCAATCACGTCACGCTCGACGCGTCGATGATCACTTTTAGCGCTTGGTTCTGCGCAGCACTCCGGAAAGTCTCATACGCCTCGAGAATCTGTTCAAAATTGAAGTGATGTGTGATCAACCGGCCAGGTTCTATTTTCCAGGCTGCAACTGTTTTAAGAAGCATCGGCGTTGTCACGGTATCAACCAGTCTGGTCCTCAAGGTGATGTTGTGGTGCCACAATCTTTCCAGGTGTAAATCCACTTTGGATCCGTGAACGCCAAGAACTGCCAGAGTTCCGCCGGCAGCGATGATTCCCTCGACGATCGCGAAAGTGGACGGTACGCCGACGGCCTCGATCGCACAGTCCACACCGCGACCGCCTGTCAGAGCCAGAATT
This sequence comes from uncultured Chthoniobacterales bacterium, assembly GCA_964567505.1. Taxonomy (GTDB): domain Bacteria; phylum Verrucomicrobiota; class Verrucomicrobiia; order Chthoniobacterales; family JAFAMB01; genus JAFAMB01. Next base: position 892 of record CAZMNG010000059.1, on the reverse strand, counting down.
CGTTGCACCGCGTCGCCGGAACTTGCGTTGACGGTATCGGTGGCCCCAAGCTTTCTCGCGACTGCTAAACGATTATCGTCCAGGTCGACTGAAATGATTCGAGCGGGAGAATAAAACTGCGCCGTTAACAGCGCAGCCAATCCCACCGGTCCAGCACCGACAATCGCCAGTGAGTCGCCCGGCTTGACGTTAGAGTTGATGACACCGCACTCAAAGCCGGTGGGAAAGATGTCGCTCAACATCACATAAATCTCTTCGTCCTGCTCGGATGGTAAATGATAAAGACTCGTGTCGGCATGTGGAATACGGACATACTCAGCTTGCGTTCCATCAATGGAATTACCAAGGATCCATCCCCCGGATTCACAGTGTGAATACATGCCCCTTTTGCAGTATTCGCACTTACCGCATGACGTGATGCAGGATACGATGACGCGGTCTCCCTTTTTGTACTGTGAAACCCCGTCCCCGAGCTCCTCGATTACTCCTATGCCTTCGTGCCCGAGAACCCTGCCCGGAGTACAGGTCGGAACGTCCCCTTTCAGAATGTGAAGGTCCGTGCCGCAAATCGTCGTCTTGATCATTTTAACCACGGCGTTATGCGCCTGCTCCAATCTGGGCGTTGGCCGCTCCTCAACCGAAATGGATCCAGGGCCTCGATATACAAGTGTTTTCATGGTTAACTTTACCGTTGAAGTTCGGACCATGCACGTAATTCCTCCTGATGTCCGCCATTGGTTAAGCCTGCGGGGGTCTTCCAAGACGTGAACGTATCGAAAAGTCCCATGGATCGCCATGGATCCACGATTCTTCCGGATCCAGAGCCTCTTAGAAAGTATATAGTATGGTGCGACAATGGCGCTGCGAGCGTTCATGTTTCCGTGCCTTTGCG
>CAZMNG010000058.1:0-11194 GCA_964567505.1 uncultured Chthoniobacterales bacterium | reverse complement strand
AATCAGCGAATGCTGCGCGCTGAACCGGATGCGATAGTACTGCCGATCCGAGCCTCCTTTATCGAGTGGCAGAATTTCACCTTTGGATTCGATATAGGTCGGGAAACGCTCGCGCGTTTGATCAATCAGTCGCTCAAGGCTCATACAAAAACGGACTCCAGATAAGTGCCGGCGCTCAGCTTGACGCCCGCTACGATGCAGGACTGCAGCGCCGTATCGCGCGGAACAGACGAATCGGGCAGCAAAATCGAATCTCGAATCAGAACACCACCCGCTACCCGGCAGCGGGCGCCCACGTAAGAGCCTCCTTCGATGCTGGCGCTCGGCGAAATCTCCGCGGAAGGATCAACCCGGTGCGGCCAGGAACCGGCGCGCAGGTAGTACGGCACCCATTTTTCCTCAGCAATCATTTTATGTGTCGCGATGTACTCTTTGCTCGAGCCGATATTAAACCAACGCCCTTCTTGCAGCGGGAGGCCGCCGACTTTGCCGCCTTCTTTCATCCACTGGATGAGAACTGAGATGAACGAAATTTTCGTTTTCGCCGGGATCCGCGCGAATACGGACGGAGGCCAGATTGAAATGCCGGCAAAATCGAAATCGCCCTGTCGACCGGTCCCAAGCGCTCCTTGGATATCGAGAACGCGAGCAGTGTCACTTGACCAATGGATGCCTGGTGCAAACTTCGTCGTGCGAAGGGCGAGCGTCACGTCGTTATGTCTGGAACAATGTTCATCAACGAGATGATCGACCGCAACGTCCGTGAGAATGTCGCCACTATAGACAATGAAAAGCTCGTCACCGATTTTGCTTTCGACATTCTTAATACCGCCCCCGGTTTCAAGCAGTTCGGGCTCATGCATCAATGCAAGCGGCGCCGCGCAGTATTCACTATCGGAAAATTGCTCAAGAAATTTCTCCGGCAGATGATGTGTGTTCACCACGAACTCTTCAACGCCGGCATGACGCAGATGATCGAATGCAAAGGTAATCAGCGGTTTCCCAAAGATCGGCAGCAACGGTTTGGGCACCAGGTCCGTGAGTGGTCGCAACCGAGTTCCCAAGCCGGCGCCGAGCACGAATGCCTTCCGCACAGGTTGTGTCATGAACGGATGGGACCCTAGCGCGAAAATCTCACAAGCCAAGGCGCTTGTGTCCTGTCCCTGAAAAAACAGGCGCTTTCACTTTGTGCCAGTCGGCTAGAGACTTCTTGACCGCGTTTGTGAGCTGTGTCGCCCACATCCGAGACACCGTTCCGATTGACTTCGGACCTTCAGCAGGTAAAAGGCACAAACGCGATAAAATCACGATGAACGTTTTGGCCTCCCTTGTTTGCTTCCTTGCTTTGGCGACCGCTCTGTTTGCTCAGGATTCTGCCGGCCCGGTGATCACGGTCCGCAAAGGGACTTCGCAGCCAGTTGAAGTCCGGGAAATAGGCGGCCCGGCCGGAAGCGCGGCAACGAGCGTCCTGAAAAATGACATACAACTTTCGGGCTCGTTATCGCTCGCTGAAGCCGGCGCGGCAACAGTCTCGCTGAGCGGTACGGCCAACGAAGGTTCGTTTAACGGAATTGCCACAGATCGGTCCGGCGGTGTCGTGTTGCAGAAGGCGTACAGTGGCGACACGCGCAGAGCCGTTCACGAATTTACCAATGAGCTGGTCGAGACTCTGACCGGGCAAAAAGGCATTGCGCTATCAAAGGTTGCGTTTGTTGCCGATCGAACTGGGCACAAAGAGGTTTATACCTGCGATTACGACGGGGCGCGGGCGTTACAGCTCACCCACGACGGGGCGATCAGCGTCAGTCCGGCGCTATCACCGGATGGACGCAGGCTCGCTTACACCGGTTACCAAAGCGGTTACGCGGATATTTACCTCGTCGACCTCGTAACTGGCGCCCGCAATCGGATCATCAAATATCCCGGAACCAATTCGGGTGCCGCGTTTTCGCCGGACGGAAATCTGATTGCGTGCACACTCAGCAAGGATGGTAACCCGGAGATTTATGTGACGGATCTCACCGGCGGCTCGGCGCGCCGTCTCACACGTGGTCGCGGCGTGGAATCCTCGCCAACATGGTCTCCAAACGGATCGGAGATAATTTATTCGTCCGATGAGCGCGGCGGTCCGCAGCTGTTCCGGATCCCGGTTTCGGGGGGACTTGGACGTGCATTGCAGACAGGCTTCGGATACAATACGCAGCCGAACTGGTCACCTGACGGCAAGAGGGTAACATTCAATGTTCGAAGTGGCGGATTTCAAATTGCGATTCTGGATCTCGATTCCGGCGCAACGCGGGTCGCGGTGTCCGACGGTGAAAACCCTGTCTGGGGACCCGACTCGCGTCATATCATTTTTTCGAGGGGCAACGGGCTGTTTTTGTTTGACACCGTGAGTGGTCGGGAGACACGGCTGATAGGCGATCTCGGACAAATCTCCGAACCGACCTGGTCCCGTTGAAATGAACCTGGACACCGATAATGAAAAATATTCGTATTCTCTGCTGTTTGCTGGCCCTAGGCATCGTTGCTTGCCAAAAGCAACAAAAACAGGAGTACGCCGGAATCGACGGCGACTATGTCAACGGCACGCCGCTCCCACCGCGCCAGGAGGGGGTCTCCTATTTCAGCAATAACGTGGTCAAAGGGCAGTTTGAGCCGGTCTACTTTGCATTTGACAGCTATGATATTTCTCCGGACGAAGGGAAAAAACTTCGAAGGATTGCGGATTTCATGAAGGGCGCGCATAACAACATTATTCTGGCCGGGTTCACCGACGAGCGCGGCACACCGGAGTACAACCGCGGCCTCGGCGAGCGCCGGGCGCAGGCGGCGCGTAGTTACCTGATTTCGTTGGGTGTATCACCGAGCCGGATTCAAACGGTCAGTTTCGGTCAGGAGATGCCTGCCGATCCAGGTCACGACGAAGCGGCGTGGGCAAAGAATCGCCGGGTCGAGACGGGCGTTGTGCGTTGAACAGACGAGCCGATCGTTCATTTTCCCTTTTATTCTCTGCCTGCCTGGAGTTTGATCGGCTATTGCAGAGTAACGGTTGAATGGACGACCAGAACTTGCCCGACGATGAAACGTTGGTTCGCCTGACGCAGAGCGGCGACACTCGGGCCTTCGACCTTCTTTGGCAGAAGTACAGTCCTAGAGTCTATTCACTGATCTACAACATGACGTCCAATCACGAGGACGCGAACGATCTGCTCCTGGAAGTGTTCGCCAAGGCCTATCGCTCAATTAATGGTTTCCGCGGGAAATCGAGCTTTTACACCTGGATCCACGCGATTGCAGTCAATATGACGATTAACTTTGTCAAGAAGCGCGGCCGGCGTTTTCAAATGAGTCTGGACGACATCGACGCCAATGTGCAGAATGATAAAGAATTTATTGAATTGACCGCCACCAATACCCCGGTTCGCGAGGTCGATCTGTCAGAACTGCAACACAGATTGAACGAAGCGATGATGAAGCTGTCTGTTGAACATAGAGCTGTGGTCACCATGTTTGACATACAGGGAATGGCGCATGCTGAAATCGCCAAGATCCTCGGAGTACCGGAGGCAACGGTACGTTCACGGTTATTCTACGCACATCGGCAGTTGCAGAATTATCTCGAGGAGTTTAGAAAGAAATGATGCTCGACGAACAGCAGTTACAGAAATTGCTTCGGCTCAAACGATTCGAGCAGCCACCCCCAGGATATTTTGACCGTACATTAACCGAATTCCATCGGCGCCAGCGCCAAGAGCTTCTGCGACGGTCGGCCTTTCAGATCTGGTCGGAGCGATTGACTTCGGGGTTATGGAGTTTTCGCGTTCCTCGGTACGCGTACGGCGCGGCTTTCGGCGCGTTCCTGGTGGCTGCCACAATTGTTGGTTCGGGCGTATGGGCCCCTACCCGAGACGCGGAAGACACCAATAGCAGTCTGACCTCGGTGGCGTCGACCCCGGCCGCACTGGAAGTCTCCTCCAACAAATTGGCTTTGAGCGGAAACCTTGACTGGTCAAAATTTGACCACTCCAGTGCGTCGCCTCGGGTTGTCCCTGTTCTGCGCCCATCACAGACCGCCCTTCCACGGTACGTGCTGGACGGCAAACCGGTCAGCTTCGAGGCATCCTTCAGCTTTTAACTTTGATGTTGCCATTCTTCGGTAGCAGACAGCTTCAGTCAATGCGCCGCGCAACGGTTTTGAACGTCGGCGTTGTGGTATTGATGCTTGGGGCTACCAGGCTGTTCGCACAGCAGGGCCTGAGTTCTATTTCCGCCGAAGTGGAGAAAGTTTTTAACGGCGCCAAGAGCGCCGTCGTCCGCGTTCAGGCGGAGGATGAACATGGAAGACTGGCGGGGACTGGTTTCTTCATCGATCCTAGCGGGACGATTATGACCTCCTACGCGGTAGGCGGCGAATCCAGGGATATCATCGTTGAGTACGGTGCGGGCCGTTACCCGGCTCAACGCCTGGTCGCCGACCCTCGAAGCGGGGTAGCGATTCTGAGGGTAGATGCGACGACACCGTGGCTGCCAATCGGCGATTCGGACGCACTGAAGATCGCCTCACCTCTCGTAGCAGTAGGTTATCCGATGGATCTTTCGGAAACACCAACATTCGGAATGATCGGCGGATTCGACCTGAAGTATGCGAATCAGTTCTTTAGCACCACGTTAATTCGCGCAAATATCGTGGTGCAACGCGGCGAAGCCGGAGCTCCTGTTCTCGACCTCAACGGCGAAGTTGTCGGCGTTCTTATTTGTCCGATAGACAATCGGACCGCGTGTTATGCGCTCCCGATAAAAGCCGCAGAAAAAGTGCGGACCGACTATGTGCGTTTTGGCGAAGTGAGACCGGGATGGGTCGGAGTGAACGTTGTCGAATCGGACGAACCGGTTCGCGAGTCGGACGCTGTCATCCAGAGCTTTGCGGAAGGATCTCCCGGGGCCGATTCCGGTTTGCAACCTGGCGATGTGCTGCTGAAAATCGGTTCGATGCCGATTCATTCCCCTCCGGACGTCGTGAACGCGTCATTCTTTCTTACCGCCGACGAGGATGTCCCGATTGTTGTTGAGCGAGACGGGAAAGAAATCACCGTCACCGTCACTGCAACGGAACACCCGACCTTCGTGCAGCAAAAAGTTCCGTTGTTCGCTCCCGCGAACCGCGAAAACGTGCAGCGGTTTCGAGACAGTGATTAAGCCGCAGCCGCTCTGGCAGCTGCGAATGTCCGGTTCCGATCAAAATCTTGATCGCGACGTCGTAAATTTGATGTAGAAATCCTCGATTCCGACAGCCGGGGGCCAATACAAATGTTATTGGCTTTATTTTTGCCCCTGGTTACTGTCCGACACTTAACTGATGCCGAAAACCGAGCCAGCCGGAAGCGAAGTCTCCTTTGAGACGGCGATGGAACGATTGGAAAAGATCGTCGGGGAAATGGAGTCTTCCAAGTTGCCGCTGGAAGAATTATTGGTGCGCTACGAGGAGGGAATCCGGCTTGTGGGCATCTGTAACCAGCGACTTGCGGGCGCGGAAAACCGGATCGAAACGCTGAGCCGAACTGCAAATGGGAAAGAGCAGGCATCGGGTAGCGCAACCGCGCAGGATTCGCTCAAGGACTCAAACAAGACTAAGAATGAAGAAATCAGACTCTTTTGACGCAGGGATGGAATCGTCGCTATTGAACTCCATCAATTCGCCGTCCGATCTGAGACGGCTTGAGGAAGCAAAGCTTCCACGGCTCGCGCAGGAGATCCGCGACGAGCTTATTACCGTCCTTTCGAATGTCGGAGGACATCTTGGACCGAATCTCGGAGTTGTCGAACTGACGATTGCGCTTCACCGAGTCTTCAATACACCTGCAGACAAACTCGTATTCGACGTCAGCCACCAGGGATATGTCCATAAATTGCTGACCGGGCGCCGCGATCGCTTCCACACGATTCGCCAGTACCAGGGTCTGAACGGATTTCTGCTGCGCAGCGAAAGTGACCACGATTGCTACGGCGCCGGCCATGCGGGCACTGCGCTCTCGGCCGCGCTGGGAATGGCGGTCGCCCGGGATCGACGAGCCGGACGTGAAAACGTCGTCGTTGTTGCGGGCGACGCTGCGTTTACTTGCGGCACCAGCTACGAAGCGCTGAACAATGTCGCCGAAAGCACGAAGCGATTCATCGTCGTGCTCAACGACAACGAATGGTCGATCGCAAAAAACGTCGGCGCCATCGCCAATTATCTGAACAGACTGGTTACTAACGACGCCTACAACCATCTACACGAAAAAGCTGCAAAATTTGTCGAAATGATTGGCGGCCGATTCGCGCAGCAACTCGTCCACAAGGTCGAAGAAGGCGTGAAACATCTCGTTCTGCCCAGCGTGATTTTCGAAGACCTGGGTCTGCGGTACTATGGACCGATCGACGGGCACGACATTCCGCTGCTGATCCAGACTTTTGAGTTTCTCAAGAGGCAGAACGAGCCGGTGTTGCTCCACATCATTACGCAAAAAGGGAAAGGTTATGCCCCGGCACTTGCCCACCCGGGCAAGTTCCACGGCCTCGGCAAGTTCAAGCTGGAGACAGGGGAAACGACGGCTGCGCCGACCCCGAATTACTCCGACCTCTTCGGGCAGACACTCGCGAAATTCGCTGATCAGAACAACAAGATTATGGCGATTACTGCGGCGATGCCGTCCGGCACGGGATTGTTTCATTTCGCCGCGAAACATCCGACTCAATATTTCGATGTCGGAATTGCGGAAGAACACGCGGCCCTGTTTGCAAGCGGTCTCGCGACCGAAGGCTTTAAGCCGTTTCTCGCGATTTACTCAACGTTCATGCAGCGTGCTTATGACATGTTGATACATGACATCGCGTTGCAGAATTTGAATGTTGCCCTTTGTATGGACAGAGCCGGTTTGTCAGGCGACGACGGCCCAACCCATCACGGACTATTCGATATCGGATACCTCAGGCATATCCCGAACATGGTGCACATGCAGGCCAAGGACGAAGAAGAGTTTGTCGATATGCTCTGGACGATGGCAAATTATCACCAGGGCCCGATTGCAATCCGGTACCCGCGTGGCGCAGGCACCGGCGCAAAACCGAAAGCGCAACCGAAACTGCTGGAGATTGGAAAGGCCGAAGTTGTGCAGCACGGACGAGACGTGGCGCTGTTCGGGCTCGGTAACATGTTCGACGTGGCCAAAGAGGCTGCAGCGCTTCTTGAAGCGGAGGGGTTCTCGGTGGCGTTGATTAACCCGCGCTGGATCAAGCCGCTTGATGCAGGCACTCTGGAATTCTTTGCCCGCAGCGTTGACGCGCTTTGCACGTTCGAAGATCACGTACTCCACAACGGATTTGGCTGCGCGATTATGGAACACCTGGCCGAGGCGCGGATCACGACCCCGGTCGTTCGAATCGGCTGGCCGGACCAATTCGTCGAACACGGCTCAATTCCGGTTTTGCGGAAGAAACATGGAGTGACTGCAGCAGCGGCCGTCGAAAAACTGCGACCGTTCCTGAAGAGCACTCGGAAGGCTAGCCCGAAGACCGCGGCATAGCTGGAGTAATCCGGCTGTCAAAAAAGCTGCGTCGCTCACAAGCGCGAAAATCTTTCGAGCGCGTGGTCCGAGAAATTTTCGGGGCAGCCGGAGACGTTGCATCCGGACGGCTTCCAACCGATGGTTCGCACCATGGGATTTGCAATCGTCGCCGACGCCCTGTCGAAAACCTACCGAACGTACAAGAAACAAGAGGGCCTTGTTGGCGCTCTGAAAGGTTTGTTCGCTCGGAGGTATGACGAAACGCACGCCGCCAGAAACGTCTCTTTCAAAATCGAGGAAGGAGAATTCGTCGGTTTTCTCGGACCGAATGGGGCCGGAAAGACGACCGTCCTGAAGATGCTCTCCGGGCTTCTGGTTCCGACTTCGGGGACAGCGCGCGTTCTGGGTTACGTGCCGTGGGAACGAAAGGCGAACTTTAAACGCCAGTTTAGCCTCGTTCTGGGACAAAAGAACGCGCTCTGGTGGGATTTGCCGGCACGCGAATCGTTGGAGCTCAACCGCGCGATCTACGAGATCGAGGAGAATAAATTCCGGCGGATCGTCGACGAACTGATCGAACTGCTCGATGTTCGCGACAAACTCAACGTCATGGTGCGGGAGTTAAGTCTCGGCGAACGAATGAAAATGGAGTTGATCGCTGCGCTCATTCACAGTCCGAAAGTCTTGTTTCTGGACGAGCCGACCATTGGACTGGACGTCGTAAGCCAGAAAAAAGTACGCGATTTTTTGCGACACTATAGCGAGGAAAACCGGATCTCGACTGTCCTGACGAGCCATTACATGCAGGATATCGAAGAATTGTGCAACCGGGTCATCGTCATCGACCACGGCCAGGTATTCTTCGACGGCGAACTCGCGGATATCATCGAAAAGTTCGGAGGCTTTAAACTGTTACGGTTTACGTTCGAAAAAGACGCGACGTGTTCCTTTGAGACCGGCGAAGTAATCGAACGGACGGCTACTTCCGTAAAGCTGAAGGTCCCGCGCAACAAGGTTACGGAAGCCTGTCGCACCATTCTTTCCAACTGCGAAGTCCACGATTTTAGCGTCGAAGAGGAACCGGTCGAGGAGATCATCCGGCAATTATTTTACGAGCACGCAACCGCTTTCCGAACGGCGGACGCGCAGCGGGAAGCGAATGCGGAAGAAGATGTCGCCGAAATTAACATGCGATAACACTGCGATGCGGTCCAACGTCACTGCATCTTGGCCTGAATAAGTGATGCGGCGTACGCTGCGCCGAAGCCGTTGTCGATATTGACGACGGTTACGCCGCTGGCGCAACTGTTCAGCATACCAAGGAGCGCCGAAATCCCTCCGAAGCTTGCGCCGTATCCGACACTTGTCGGGACGGCGATCACCGGAGCGCTGATCAGTCCCGCGATAACGCTTGGCAAGGCGCCTTCCATTCCCGCGACAACAATCACAACGGAGCATCGATCGAGTCGGTCACGAGCCGCAAGGGTCCGATGAATCCCTGCAACACCGACGTCCTCAATCACATCGACATCGTTTCCGAATAGCTCGAGCGTGACACGTGCTTCCTCGACCACCGGTCGATCCGTTGTTCCGGCGCTCACCACTGCGACCTTGCCTGGCAAGCGCCGCAGAGGCTTTCGTTCAATCACTATGCAGCGGCCGACGGCCTCGAATCGAGCGTCGGGAATCGCTTCAACGACTTTATTGAATTGGTCGCGTCCCGATCGCGTCGCTAAAGCAACTCCGTTCCTGTCTACGAGCGTCGTCAGAATCTCGCTCAGATGCTCCGAAGTCTTGCCCTCGGCAAATACTGCTTCCGGGAAGCCTCTCCGCTGCAATCGATCCACATCAACTTTCGCGAAATCCAAGTCGACAAACCCGGCCATAACAACGATTACGCGCGTGGCAAGCGAAGGTCGGCCGCCGCCCCCAGGTAAAGCCGCATCGGAACCATATCCGATCGCTGGAATCCGTGCTTTTCGAAAAACGAGAGCGATCCCGCGTCGATCCGGTCTGTGAGCAGCGTGATTCGCAGAAACCCTTTCTGCCTGACATAATCGAGCGCGTACCTTAACAGTTCGCTCCCCATGCCCTGGCCGCGAAAATTTTTAGAAATAATCAGATCTTCCAGAACAATGACAAACCCGCCTTCCGCGGTGCTGATCGTAAACAGGAGATTGATCATCCCGATGATCCGATTCGCACTGCGAAGCACGAAGATCCGACCCCGGCTCGGTTGTTCCAGGATCAGGCGCAACCCTCGCATCTGGTTATTGTAATCCGGCCTGAAGTCGCTTTCGTGCGTAAAGAGGTCCATGAGCAATTCCGCAAGCGACGGAAGGTCCTCGACGGTAGCCGGTTCTATTCGCGTCAATTCATGCATTCAACACTTCATCATCGCAAACGATTACACTTTCTGAAAGTGAATTCCCTTTGGCTGAAAATGAAAACTGCTAGCACGGAATCCCGGTTCCGGAAGAAGTGAGCACGATCTCAATCATCGGCGCCGGCGGTTGGGGTACAGCTCTGGCTACACTCATCGCGCGGAACGGGCACAGCGTACGGCTCTGGGCGCGCCGCGCGGAATTGGCGGACAACCTGGACCGGGATCGAATCAATCCGCTCTATCTCCCGGGGATACAAATTCCACGATCGATCGTCGTAACCAGCATGCTGCCGGAGGTTGCAACGGGTGATGTGCTGCTTTTTGTCACCCCGTCCGTTTCGTTGCGTCGGGTTGCAAGCGAACTTTGGGCGACTAGTCTGGTACGGTCCTCCACGATCATAATCTCTGCTGTCAAAGGCATCGAGCACCAGAGCGGCCTGCGAATGAGTGAAGTTCTCAGCGAGATCTTCCGCGAGAATCCGATTCTGGTCTTGTCCGGTCCGAATCACGCCGCGGAGGTCGCCAGATTCATCCCGACGGCGACGGTAATCGGGGCAACATCGGAAGAGACCGGCGAACGGCTTCAACGAATCGTTTCCACGAGATCGTTCAGGGCGTATACGAGTCCCGACATTGTCGGCGTAGAACTCGGAGGGGCGCTCAAAAACATCTTTGCGATCGCCGCCGGAATCGCAGATGGACTGGGACTCGGTGAGAACTCAAAAGCAGCGCTGGTGACTCGATCGCTCGCGGAGATGTCCCGGCTCGGTACGGCGCTCGGAGGCAGGCGCGCGACGTTTCAGGGGCTCAGCGGGGCTGGCGACCTCATCGTGACATGCTTCAGCCGGCACAGCCGAAATCGGCGCGTCGGCGAACGGATCGGCCAGGGGGAACGGTTGGATGCGATCCAGCACTCGATGCAGATGGTAGCCGAAGGGGTGCCGACCGCGCGCAGCGCGCGGGACTGCGCCAGGCGGCAATCTGTTTCGACCCCGATCATCGATGAAGTCTATTCGATTCTGTACGAAGACGCCGCCCCGGCGGCGGCGATGGAGCGATTGATCAGCAGAAGCCTTCGGCCCGAAGAGGACTAAGCTCAGTCCAGGCACTTACTTCCAGCGTCAATCAGCGCCTTTAGCCGGTCGGCCAATCGGTGGCGCAGTTGAATCATTCGGCTCCCGAACCATACCGCATCGAAAATGTCCTTCGTTCGAGCCGGGCCCTGGCCGAGAAAGATCCTGGGAATCGATTCGTCGGAACG
>CAZMNG010000057.1:0-11208 GCA_964567505.1 uncultured Chthoniobacterales bacterium | reverse complement strand
CCGTCAAACCGATTTCCTTTCGATTTGGCGGGGGTACATCCCGAAGTCGCTAGAGCAATAAGATGGGCTTACAGCGGATTACTTGTTCACGAACAGGCGTTCACAGTTCTCGGAAAGCCCACTGCTGTTTCCGCGTCCACTTCGACGACGGAAAATGTCACCGGCAGCAGCGAGACGATTATTGAATCCGGCTCACCTATCGGGAACGTCAACAATCAGACCGGGGTCACATCCTACGCGACGCAGCAATCGGATTACGGCGCGTTCATCCTGCTCAATGACGCCTCGGCTATTGCCGTCTCGCTCACCGCAGCGCCGGTAATCACGCTCCCCTGGTTCGCAGTTTTCATCAACTCCGGCACAGGAACGGCAACACTGACTCCGGCAACGGGCACCATCGGGGGCAACGCGAACTTTCCCCTGCTCGGCGGTCAGGTTGTCACCGTCATCTTCGACGGGACAAACTTTGAGATTGCCCCGCTGCTCGCTTTGCCGGTAAACACTCCCGGCGTGAGCCATCAGTGGATTGCGAGCTACGACGCGGTCACTGGTGTCTTCACTTTGAGCCAACCTGCCATTGCCGACGTTTCTGGCCTCGTGGCCGCACTCGCTCTTCTCGCGCCGATCGCGAGTCCCACGTTCACCGGAGTAGTCACAGAACCGGCTCCGCCTGTGCTCACGGCGGCTACAACGGCCACAAGCGCCACTGCCGGGGCTGGCAGCGCCCTTCCTGCTAATCCGGCGGGGTATTTGGAGGTTTCGATCAACGGGACCACATTTAAGATTCCCTACTACCCGGTATAGCGTTAAGATGGGAGCGTGAAGAATCCTCCAAGCAAGCGCCGGTGTCAGGGATGCGGAAAGATTGCGACGGCCCCCATACCGGGCGGGAAGTGCAAAGTTTGCACTGATAAGGCAGCACGGAAGAGAGGGTAAGCAGATCAGCTTCGGATCATCCATTAAAGGCAAATTTGCCGCAATGTTCTTCTGCCACTTCTCTGATGGCTTGTGCTGCGGATTCAACGGTGTCATGCAGCCCACGGTAATACCATTTCCCATTGATTGTGATTTCCGCTTTCCACTTGCCATTGAACGGCGTGACGCCCTTGACGCCAGAGGAACTATCTTTACGCGCTCTGCTGTTGTGCCGGTTTTGATGGCGATTGGCTGCGCGAAGATTTTCCTTGCCATCTACGATGCGGCGATTATCCAAAGTATCATGAAGCGCGTGATCGCCGTGGCGCGGGTCACCTTTCTCAAGGCCAAGAATTTGGCGGTGCATTTGAATACTACCCTGTTTTTTCCCGGCGATTTGAGGGCGATCCCTGACGGCATAAAAACTTCGCGTGTTCGGATTCCACTGAGCGTACCATTTGTATCGTGCCAATTCTTCATAATCGGCGGCATCGACTTTTGCGACTTGTCCTTGGGTCAGGGAGATTTCGCGGTATCCTGAATCAGATGGGGTTGTCATTGATCGCTCCACCAAGCGTGAGATGTGCGGGAGTCACAAGCTCCCACAGCCCCATTGTAGCAGCATGGAAGGAGCGGTAGAGCCATCGCATTTGGAATTGATGTCGGTCCGAGCAGCGCGGAGCAGTCGCAGTACGGCGCTCTCACTTCGTCCTCCGGCTTTGCGACTGGCGAGGGCGAAGGCGACATTACGGCCTCGGATCAGTTCATGCGTGCGTTGCTTTCCGGTGACCCGTCCAAAATCTCCGCCGTACTTGCGCCGCAGATTTCAGCGGCTAAGACTTCCGCGAATCAGAACACAAAGACGCAGACGCAATTCGCGGGGCGCACAGGCGGCACGGCAGCGCGGAACGCAGCGACGAACGACACGGTTCATGGCGACATCACGAACCTCATCGGCACGGCCACAAGCGGCGCGGCGAGCACGCTGGGGAGCGAGGGTAGCGGATTGTTGGGCGAGGGCATGAGCGGTGAGCAGGCTGGATTCGGCGAAGCGGACACGATGCAAAAGCAGCGGGCGGCGAAGTGGAACGACCTTTTCAATTCCATCGCATCCGTTGCGGGTGGCGTTGCTGGATTGCCGGGTGTCTCCAAAGGCGTCTCTCAAGGCATCGACGCTATCTCCGGCGGTGTGCAAGACGCGGCGTGGGGGTACTAAATGGGTTCTCCGCTACTTCAACGCGCAGAGGGCTTGCAGGACCAGCGCTGGCAGCAGCAACAAGCTCCGAAGGATATGGCCGTCAAAGCGAAGTCGCTGGCTATCGGTGGATTACAACAAAAGCTCTCCGAGGTTGATCCCAACAAAGACCCGGCTCAGTATCACGAACTCGTCTCGCAGATTCAGGAGCAGGTTCACGGGATGCGGGAACTCATCAACCCGGATCAAAAGCTGGGGGCGTCTGACTGGCTCAAGGCGCACACAACCGATTGGCTGCACATCACGAATCACGATAAGCGCGTGAAGTCACTCGCAGCGAAGAACGCGGCTGGTGTGGCGCAGGATGCAGGGACCGCGCAATCTCTGGCGCTTGGTTCGGTGCCGGACCCGGCGGTGAATCTGGAGAACCTTCGTGCGAAAAATGCGATTGAATTGCAGAAGCTCAAGAATGATGCTGTGACGCAAAAGGGAGGCTCGACGCGGCCCGTCCCGTATTACGCCGGAGCGGTGAATCTCAAGACGGCCGCTTCGATGGCGGATCAGGGAGTGCAGTTTCAGGGCGCAGACGGAGCGGCTTATGACTTGTCCAAGCTCCCTGAAAACTCTGTGCTGATTCCGGTTTACGAGGGTGGAGGTAAGAGCTATTGGAGCGTAGCGACCGATAAGGGGCGGTACGAGACTGCCGGGAATCAACGGCTCATCGAGCCGTCTGTGGGTGGCCCTAATCCCGAAGCTCCATCTATCGGCCCGGTGCGTGTTCCGACTACGAGCACGAGCACTGCTACGGCGCCGGGGGGCGGTCAGGTTGTCACGGGCACGCGCACCAGCGTTCCAGCTAATAGCGGCGTTCCTTCTACAACGCCAAACGGAGCGACACCGAAGAGTCCCGGCCCGGTATTGCAGAAGCGTCCAGCGGCGGGTGGCGCTCCATCTCCCAAAGAGGAATCACAGAGCATCCTGCCGGACATTTCCAAGATGACTCCGCAGAACGCGGCGGCAGCTCGTAAGGCGCAGCCGGCGGTCACGGCATTGCTTGGGCTGTACGGCGATCCGCAGAACCCAAGTGCACCGTCGATGATTCAGTACGCGGGACTGGCGAACGATCCCCACGCGCAGCAGGTGCTCGGAGAAGCGTTCAAATTGCTCGATCAGCAGATGGGCGAGATTTCGGACCCTGGTATTTTGCAAACGCTCGGCACGGCGGCGGGATGGGCAAACTTCCGGGCGCAGGCCGAGGCTGGAGCGCAGCAGGCGGCGGGAACGCAAATGACGCCACAAGAGCGGGCTTACTTCGACGCGGCGATTTCTTCGATGGCCGACATTATCGGATCTCGCTCTGCGACCGGACAATCCGCCGCTCGATTCAGTGTGCGATCGATCCAGAACGAATTGCCGCTTATTGGCTTGTCTGGCACGCCTGACACGGCGAGTTACCTCACGAAGATGCAGACGATTGGGCGGCAGGTTCGGGTCGGATTGAACGCAATGCCGGATAATTCGCGGGCTATGGCCTGGCTGAATCGGCAGGAATTGGCAATCAGGCAAATGGCGAAGTCCGCTGGCGGCAAAACCATCGTTCAACAATCTCCGAGCACAGGGAAGTATCGGTACTCTACGGATGGGGGTCAGACATGGCAGCCGGGCAAACCTCAGAGCCAAACGACTGGAAAACCGTAGAGCCGGACGATTGGCAAAATGTCACAACCGAAGATTCTGAGCACGAGCGGCAACTTGTTCCAGCCAAGCCTCTCAGTTCGGTAATACCCTCTCCATCGCGCATCGACCAATTCCTTGCGCCGTCCGACATGACGGGCAACGACCCCAACACGCTCCGGGGGTATTTAAAAACTTGGGGCGAGGCATTGAAGGGGGGCGGTGCTGGAATCAAGGCGTTTCTCACTACGCCGCTCCCCGGCACAAAGAACAACCCGATTATCTGGAATCCGCTAAAGCAGATTAAGAAAGACGTTTCCGGTATGGAGGACTTTGCCGCCGACGCGAAGAAGAATCCTAACTATGCGGCTGGCGAGTACATCGCGCCGATTCTGCTGACGCACACACTTTCCAAACTCTTCACCCCTGCTGGCATGGCGGCGAAGTTGACGCGGGGCACCGGCGGCGCGGCTGAGGATATTGAGCCGACGTTAAGCGATCTTCGCGCTGTGACTAAGGATGTGAACCCGGATACATTGAAGCGATTCGGCAAGCCTTCTACCGTTGGCGATTTTGTCGATCAGGTGAGCGCAGCAGAAACGAAGCTCAACAAGGAGTACGCTAACGCTCTCGGCCCTCACGCGAATCAGCCGGGTCCGATCACGCCTGACGGAAAGTTCCCCGTAGCCGAGGCAATCTACAAGCTCAAGGACAAGCTCGGTGATACTACGCCACAAGATAAAGCGGCGAGAGCCTACATCGACAAGACGGCGGCTCTTTTTGAAAAGCCGCTCACGCTGGACGAGTTGAATCGGCAAAGAATCGCGGCCAATGCGCGGCTCTACTCTTTCGAGAACAAGTCGGACGTGGCGCAGTATTCGGCGGCTGGCGCGAACGCAGGAACCGGAGTTGACAGGGCGATTGCGAACACCGTGCGAGATATGGTCTACCCGGAGATGGACCGGCTCACCGGCAAACCAGCGGGGTACTTCCGTGATCTGCAAAACCGCGTCGGTAACCTGTTCCGGCTACAAAGCGATGCGAAGGAGTTTGCTACGGCCGTTCATCAAAAGTCGATGATTGCCAAAGGCAGTACGCCACTGGAACGGCTTCGACCTGGCGCGGCAATGTCCGCACGCGGGGGCGTTCATGGGTTCATATCGAATATCCCCTCCCTGTTCCGAGCGCCCGATCCCGAAGCGGAAGCGAACACTGCGATCCGTTCCGGCTATGGTATTCGCCAGAGCATCCAGCCGCCTCCAGAAGCGTTGAGCCTGCCGGTTACGGCTCTCCTCACGGCGATCCGGCAAAGCGACCTCAAAAAGAAGCTCGCTCAGAACGCTCTTCAAAAACAGCAATGAGCACAGGCACGCTACTCCAACTTGACGACCGCTGCCACCGGGCAGGCTGGCGCTCGATCCGGCAAGCATCCGGTCCCCGCGGGGCATGGGCAATTCTCCGTGAAGCGGTTGAAGCTGGCCTGGTAGCCTCTGACCATCGCCCGGAACGTGCTGCGGCTGCTGTGCGCCATGCGGCGCTCAATAATCAACTGGAAGTCGAGCCTGCGGGTGCTGTCTATCAAATCAGCGAGCACCTGGCGGCGATTGCCGAGCAGATCGTCTACGTCGTGGGCGGTGACAGGCCGTGGGCGCGTCCTGAACCGATCCTGCTCGATGAGGGGCTGTGGTGGGAGTCCGGCGTCTTCAGGGACGCTGACGGCGCGAATCTGAGGCGCGTGGTGCTCACAGACTACTGGGGCGAGTCTAAGATGGCCGGCGAAGGGCAAAGCTGGCACGAGGCGGGGGAGCAGGCGATTTACGGCGGCACGCTGACGGAGATGATTGTGCTCTTGGGCGCTCACCGGGAGAATCGGTTTCACGGCCTGTGGTCAAAGGGCTGGAAGCATCCTCAGAACGGGGAGATTCGCTTGCAGTCCGTGGCTGGGGGAGAGTTCAAGCGGTACATCCCGTTCTGGCGCGAGGATGAGCGGATACCGGCTGGCAGGTGGGCGGAACTGATGCCGACGGGTCTGGCGATGACGGTGCAGCAACGTGAGCCGCTGGAGACGAACGCGCGGCGGCGGTGGAAGGCTCTGGCGAAGGAAAAGCTGGCCGAGATGCAAGACAAGCGGGAGCCGCTACCGCAGATCAGCCAATGCCACTGGCCGAGCCGCTGTCCGATGGGACCGTGCGCGGTCTAGGACATCCCGGCAAGGTCAGCGGCGGCACTGCCCCTGTTGAAGCTGCGGCCTGTGGGCGGTGGCGGTCCCTCATTGAAGATGACACCGGCGCTCGGCGGGGCAATAAACGGCTGTGGCGGCGCGAACTGGACGCCTGCAACCGCTGACGGTGCGCCGGGTGACGGCTGGAAGGGCGCTGCGCCTTCGGGGAGCGGTGTCATGTTGAAGATGCTGGCTCTCCACTGAATTTCGGCGGCAAGCGTCTGCATGGATACTTCCAACTGCGCAAGTTCCATGCGCTTTGTGCGCATCTGGTTCATAATGGCGGTGCGCTGATCCATCAGGCCGATGAGTTCTCTCATCACCGGCATGGACTGACCCTTGGGGCGGCGGTTGCGTGTGGCTTTGGGCTTCTCGGCGGCTTCGGTAATCATTTTGTCCCTCACTCGACTAATATAGTTCTTATTAAGCGCGAATAGTGATATAAATTGCAAGACAAGGAGATTCGATGGCGACGACGACATACGGACAGCCGGAAGTACCGCAGGGCGTGAGGGTGCTTTCGACGCCCAAACCGCTGAGTTCGGCGGAAATCAAGGCCGGCGCGATTTACCGGATGGCCGAGGCGATGATGCGGACCATCTTCGACGGCGTAGACCCCCTCCCCCAGGAATTGCTGAACGAAGTGGTTGACTCGATGAACGCGCACATCCAGTCCTGCAACCTGAACGGCAAGGCGTATTCCGACTTCAAGGCGCGGTGGACGCTCGATGTGACGTTCAACAATTTCGGACGGCAGAGCGGCGACCACTTCGAGGGGACGGTTCTGCACGGAGAGTTGGGCAACGACACGACGACGCTGCACCTTGAGATGGACAAGGAACCGTTGCCGCCGAATCTGGAGCGCGTCGAGACAGAGCATCCGGTTCCGGTGTCGTCCTTGGGCCGTGGCACGACGAAGGTACGGTATCCCAAGCCGAGAGGCAATTCCGTTAACCTGAGAAGGGTGACTCGTGGCAAACTGCCCACATAAGAAGATCGTAGCGCGAGGTAATGGCTGGTACTGCGATTGGTGCGAACAGCCCTTTATGCCGCAAACGGTGACGGCGGTGATGGAGTTCATTCAGGCTGACGAGGAAATAAATGCTCGTGTCGCTGCTGTGAACGCTGGCATGGACCCAAGAGCCGGACTTACGGTGAAGCCGTGACAAGTGAGGCGATGGACGAGGTTCTAAAGGCCGTGGCGCGGCTTGTGAACGCCGGGGCTACTGCGCTGGAGTCGTACACTAAGCTCCAAGAGAAGAAAGCGGAGTATTTCGCCAATGCCTCCAGCGCGACGCCCTCGGACCCCGACAAGCCCTTCGAGGAATTCACCCCCGGATACTTCGAGCGCACGCACGCCGGAAAGATCACCTGACACCATCGGCCTCGTGACGCTGCTCCGCCGGATTGATTCGCGGCTGGCGCGATTCGACAAGCGGCTGCGGAAGGTGGAAGCGAAATCGCGTACCGCCAAGGTGCGTATCCCTAAAGCTACGAAGCCCGACGAACCGGAAGAGCTTTGGGTGACGGACATATTCCCGCCCATCACCGAGCGGCTTGAGGGATGGAATCAGGATCGCAGAACGCTGCTGAGAGCGGAGGACGCCAATGTACTCGCGGCGAGTCATTGATGCCGTCCTGCTGGATCGAGCACGCCGTGACCATTGGGAGCCGGTGTATCACACTGTCGGCGAAGTGGAAGCGCAGAACGCGAAGTTCGATTTGCTCCTCGACCGCGAGAGCAACCAGTCGAATACAAACATCTACTTCAAAGAAAGTGTCCGGCTCACCGAGTGCGACAAGGCGGAGATTCGCGCATGGGTGCTTAATGAGCAGCGCCTGTGTTTCGCCGACGCCGATTATTTTCTTACCCGCTACGGGTACCTAGAGGCTCACGAAGAGGTTCTACGGTGGAAGCCGCGTATCGCCCAGCAGATCTTTCACACGATCATGGCGAACTGCGAGGACGCAAATATTGCCATTCAGCTTTTCTGCCTTAAGGCCCGTCAAGTCGGACTTTCTACGGCGACGGCGCTCTACTTCTTGCATCGGCTGTTATTCCGCAACAATTCTTACGCGGTCATGGCGTCTGTCCGGCACGAGCAGTCGGATAAATTGAAGGCGATGCTCGACGCTTGTACGCGCAAACTTCCGTTCTGGCTCATCCCATCCGTGACGACGAAAAAGACGAAGGACAAGAGATGGGCGAACGGGTCGATTCTATCGATTCAATCGGGCTCACAGAAAGTCGGGATCGCCCAGGGCTGGTCACCCACCGCCGTTCATATCTCCGAGCTGGCCGACTTGAAGAATCCCGAAAAGACGATCGACGAAGGTTTGCTTCCTGCGTGTCACCCGTACCCGAGTCTATTTTTTGTGCAGGAAGGAACGGGCGCCGATAGCGATAGCTGGATGGCAAAGAAGTGGGACTACTACGAGGCCAACTGGGGGAAAGGTGGACGGTTCAAAACAATCTTCATTCCGCCGGCCTGCGCCGCCGATCTTTATCCGTTGCCCGAGTGGGTCGCCGGTAACCCGATTCCGCAATTCTGGCAGCCGATGATTGAGACGGAGAAGATGCGGCAGACGGCAACGCTCTACGTTCGCTCTACGGACTACCTGACAGCGGCGCTCGGCGCGAAATGGGAGATGACGCGGGAGTTCATGTGGTTCTGGGAGTGCGGCTATCGGGAAGCGGTTTCAACGCATACGGAAAAGACGTTTATCGCGCAGATGGCCTCGACACCGAAAGAGGCGATGCAGGGCAAGTTCGACCGCGTATTCACGGATGAGACGATTGAAGTCATCACAAAAGAGCGAGAGCAGGAGTACCAGGCATACGCGATCACCGGAAAGACGATTCTCATCGGCGGCGATAACAGACCGTACCAGCCGCCGCTTGATAGCATCGACCAGTCGGCTCCTCGGATACCGATTTCATGGACCGGCAATGACGACAATAATTATTACTGGGAGCTGGTGCCGCTAAAGCGATTCGACGATTCGATTGACCAGAATTGCTATGACAAGTTGCTCGTCTTCCAGCCGCCGGAGCGCGGTGTCACGAACAAGATGGGCATCGGCATCGACAACGCGGCGGGGCTCGGCAAGCCGAATGAGGATCGAGGGTATCTGGCCGGGGTGTTGAATCGCAGCGGCGTGGACCGCGATACGCAGATATGCGCGTTCTCCTCGGTGTCGGTAAACTCGGCGCAGATGGCTCGTATCGCGGCGTGCGTGGCGGCGTGGTACATCCCGTTCATCGACGATCCGCGGGGGCCGAAGTTCACGATTGAGCAGGTCAAGGGGCCGGGAGACGATTGTCAGAATCAGTTGAAGATCATGGGGTTCTTGTGGCATCACGGCATGATCTTCTACGACCGCGCCGGGTTGCCGGACCCAACGAAGGCGACAAAAGAGGGCTGGTACACGTCGCGGTGGTCACGGTCGATGATGCTCGACAAATACATCAACGCGGTCAATGACGGCTGGCTCAAGCTGAATTGTCCAGTGGCGATCCGCGAGGCGAAGGCGCTGATTCGGACAGGATCAGGCGGCGACGCGATTATCGACCATCCGGCGGACGGTCATTCCGACGCGTCATTTGCGAACGGCATGGCGTACTTCACGGCGCACGATCTGGAGAACACGGCGGCGCGGTATCAGGCGCGGTACAAGTCGCTGGAGCAGGAGGCGGTGGAGTTGGACCTGCGCTGGGCAAGTCTCGGCGTTCCCGTCGATGCGGAAAATGAATGGGCTAATTGGGAACAGTAATGCTATCGTAACTGCATGGCTGTCCAGCTAACCGGCGATGAGGTCACCTGCGTTTGGACGAACATGCGGACCGGGCGCATCATGGGCTTTGCGCCGATAAACTGCACCTTCCCCGGCATGTGGAACTGCATGTGTATTCCCCTCCATCATGCCAACGAAATCAGCGCGTGGGCAGACCGCTACCGGGCGCAGCAGAAAGCCGACTTCGAGGAGCGGCAGTACGCGCAACTGACCAAGGACGATGCGGTACGGAAGCGCATCCGCGAGGCTCTCCGCGCTCGCCGTAACGTCGTAGGGCCATTGCAGCGTGCTGACATTGACCGTGGCCTGAGATTCCTCGATACGATTGAGCAGCGCATGAAGCCGCAAGCGCCGGAGGGTGCGTTGCTGATTGAGCGGTGTGAGGCGACGAAGCGGAAAGAGGACATTGCCCTCGAATCCCCCGCGTTCAAGCCGCAGCCGGTATTGCCACGGAAACTGCTTACGGCGGGTAGCTGATGGCGACGGTCTACCAGATGGACGTGGAGCGCCAGCGTGACGTAACGTGGCGCGTGCCGGACCATGACGCTGACCCGCGCATGATTCAGCAGTGGGTAGAGTCATTCATCGACCAGGGAGGCCGCTGGCTCGAAAACTCCCGCGCTCTCGCCAATCTCCAATCTGACATCCGGCTCTTGAATGGCGACCAGACGATAGAGGTCAAGTCGAATCAGCTATTGCCCGACATTCGCAGTTTCGTCGAGACGTACTCCGACGTGCGGAAAATCTGCTCTTACTCAACGAAACTCGACGCGCTCAAGCCGACGGCGCAGGTTTACAACGGTTTCCAGCAGCACGTCTTCGATGCCTCGGCCTTCCGCAATAACACCCGCGCCGCGCTACAGTGGGCGACGGTCGGACGTGGATACCTGTGGCCGAAGTACACGATTGACCGCTACGGCAACGGCGTAGGCGGGGTCAGGTTCGAGTCTCTTGGGCCGCTGGACGTGGTATTCGATCAGCTACCGGCCTCGAACGACGTTCAAGAGGCTTATGCCGTTGCGATCATCCGGCCGGTTCCGCTGGTAGAGGCTCATGCGCGGTTCGAGTCGTTTCAGGATCAGATTCTTCCCGTCGATCATTACGACTGGAAAAAGTACGGCTCACTCGCCACGATTCGCCGGATGGACTTCTACTCGCGGTTCCGGTTCTCCGAGGAGCCGAGCGATTGGGCGAGACACTACACGGAACTCCATTATTGTTTCGTCCGTTCGCTCGAAGTGAACAAGACTGGTAAACGGCTCTCTTTTGCGCATGAAGATGCACCGTGGCACTACCAAGTGCCGACGATGCGTGAACTGATCGTCACGATGAATCCGTTCAACGGCGCTCCGCAGTCGCGGGAAGCGAAACGTCAAGACTGTCTGCTCTATCCGCAACTGCGGCTCAT
>CAZMNG010000056.1:6333-11238 GCA_964567505.1 uncultured Chthoniobacterales bacterium | reverse complement strand
TCGGATCTGACATCGCGGGACAGGCTTACGCCGCATTAGGTTGCCAAATCACCCGTAACATTTATTCCGAGGTTGGCTATCGGTATCTTTATGACGATTTCCGTGATGAAAACGCCAACGACTTCCTTTATCAGCTAGCACTACATGGCGCGCAGATCACCGTCGGGCTACGATTTTAATCACCTGCATATCCCCCGATAGGTGAAAAACATTTGGTTCGAGTATTTGATTTGCTTGGAACTGCTGACTACAATCACATATCCCTCCTTGCTGATGGCGACCGTAGGCCAGAATCCCGCTGTGCCGGAGTATTAATATTGGCTGCTTCCTCAGGTCACACTCTTCCCGTCCGGCATTCCGATATGTTACCAGATATCGGTAAAAATCCCATGGTCGGTCTTGTGAAACTCCAAAACCAAACCCGAGCGATGCGCTGCAATCGATGACTGAACGCCTTTATCGTATTGGACTGGGGGAGCGAACTGCCCGGCGCAAGCCGGTGGTGCGAGTGTGGCGGACGGACTCTTCGATTCGGTGGCAAGGGCCGCCGTGGCGAGTGCAACCATACAGAGCGAGCCGGCTGCCAATCGTGAAAAACGAAAAGATAAGTCGTTAATTTTGCTCATAATAGTCTTGTTTATAAAAGTATTGTTCATGCAAATTAAGCCGCGCATTTTCGCAGGCTGACGAGGCTTTACAAATATTTGTAATGGAACAAACACTTCTAAAAAAATGGAAGTGGCGTAGTACTAAGTCTATGCTCGTTCAGCCTCAGACGATTGCATGTTGATGCTATTTATAACGGTATCATCGTCGCCTGCCGAGATTGAACAATTGGGGTGCCGAAAATAGGTGCGCTGACGACGCCGGTAGAGGAGTTCCCTAGCTGGACTAGGTAATTTCCCGAAGGCACTCAGGGCAAAGTCAGAAGGCAGATTTAGGAAGTAAGGGCTGGAGGAAGCGAAGCGTCAAAGTGTTTTAACTTACCGCCATTCGGGGCAGTTCCAAACGGTCAGAACGGCAAAAGGAAAGTCTGTGTTCACAATCACAAAGGATCCGTTTTCTTTGGTTTGTTCTGTCATGTTTCCTCCACCGCACGTTCCAGAGCATTTAACGCGCCTCGCGGACGCATTGGGTGCATCGCCTGAAGAAGTCGGTGACGTTCGGTCTAATCCCGCAATAGATACCTTGTAGTCTGCGCTACCCCTCAATCCCGACTGATCGGTGATGGTTTTTGCGATTTCCCCGTTCGCAACGCGCGGAGGAGCGCGAAACACCCGAGAATGTTGAGACGCGACTGGTAACGGGGACGTGTTTCCTTGGACATACCTTGCAATACGACCAAATGCATGGCTACTTTAATTTAAGACGCACCCAAAACGAACTCGGGCTGCGGGTTCAAAAAGACCCCACTCCGGCAGGAAGCCGACAGGCGCAGCTCAGAAGGTCCCCGGCCTGGAGGCCGTGAAGGACGCGGAAGGAAGTGTCATCCAAGAAGCGCCGCTTCCGATCGTGCAAACTTCGTGCAAATGGCGCTAGATTTCTTGTGAAACCACGTTCCGCCGCTACCGTTCGTCCGCCTGACTTCGTCGAGCCGATAAAAGCAAAGCTAGTTGAATCCAGGCGTTTGAATTTTCACTTTCTTCGGGTTTCGTCGGTTATAGACCCAATCCAGAAGTTCAACAAACCTCTGACTGTCGATCCGAAGCGAGATTTGCCCATACTTTGGATCATCCTCCGCAAGTTTTTGATAGCCGCCACCGAAAGCGGACTCGACATATATCCAAACCTTACCGTTGATTAATTTTGGGTTCATTTGTCAGACGAGACGGTCATAACCGTTTCATCTTTTGCTTATTTATTACCTAGGAACCATACCTTTCGGTGAAATAATCGACGACTTTAGGTCGAATTTTTTGCTCCGGTTGAGATCTGGTCATGCGAACCCAAGTGGTTCCTGTGTGATCCAGGCCTTTATGGTTGAGCCTTCTAGAAGCTTGATGTGAATGCTAGCGAATTTGGCCCGGAACTTTTTAAGCGTTTCGCGCATTGGGTTGTGATGTCGCTTCGAGATCTCGCCGTTAGTCAATCGCCGGTTGGGCGACCCGGGAACATGTACCAGTTTTTGCCGTTCGGGCGGTTGAGCTTTTGACAGTTAAAGAGCTTCGTTTCAGCGCCGCGTCCCATACCGTTCCGCGTAAGTCCAAAGTGACAGAAAGTGAAGGGAAATTACGCCCGTTAACGCCAGAAATTGCGACTTTGGCCGTCATTCTGCGTAATTTCAAAGAACCTCTCCCTCGGGAGCGGGGTAAAAAGGAAGCGGAGTTAACGGGGCTCGAACCCGCAACCTCTGCCGTGACAGGGCAGCGCTCTAACCAGTTGAGCTATAACTCCAGGCGGAGGAAACGCGAAACTAAAACCGAATACCGCAGCCTTCAACCAAAAAATTCCAGCTCGAAAATCGCAGGCGCCCGTTGGCTCGTGCGGTTATTGGGCTAGCTTCCTTCCTGCATCAAAACCGCAACTGCCTTTTCAAGCTGGAGGTCTTTTCCTTCGGCGACACTCTTGGGATCGTTGCGAACCTTGAGGTCCGGTTCGACCTCGGTCTCCTCCATAAACTGACCTTTCTCATCCCGGAAACCGACCTCTGGAATGCCAAGAACCAGCCTTGGGTCCTGGAGAACTTCCCACCAGACCGCTGTGCCGGTCCCGGGCACTGGCATACCGATTAGTTTCCCGATGTGAAAATGCTGGTAAAGCCACGGAAACAGATGTGCATCGGAATAGTTGTTTTCGCCGGCGAGCACGACGCTCTTTCGGTACCACTTTTCGTTCGGCTCCCAGCCGATACTCTGGTCGCGGGGTACGAATTCGAGATAGGGGTGACCGCTCAGGAATGTCGCGAGCGTATCATGAAGGTTGCCCCCGCCATTTCCGCGCGTATCGACGATCAACGCCTTCTTGGTGCTGTCGCGCCCTAGTGCTTCGGAATAAGTCTCACGATAGCTCTCGTCATCCATTCCACGGACGTGGACATAGCCGATCGTACCGTTACTGAGTTTGTTGACCAGATCCCGGCGCCGTTTCACCCAGCGTTCATAAAGGAGTTCGTCCTGTTCACCCGTGCTGATTGGTTTCACGGTGATATCGAACCGGCTATTTTTTGCGGGATCAAAAATTCCCAATAAGGTCGGGTTGCCGGCCTGATGATTCAGGAGCGAATCATACTCCATTCCCGGCGTAATGGTGATGCCATTGATCTTTTCGATAATCATACCGGCCAGGATCGGTGCCGAAGCCGTGACAAGTGGACCCTGCTCGATAACTTCCTGAATTTTGAGTCCTGGGCCTTTGTAGCTACGGTCGAAGAACGCCCCGAGGACTGCGGTCGCATCCAGGTTCTGTTTTTCGGGCATGAGCTTGCACCCGGTATGGCTGGCGTTGAGTTCACCGAGCATCTCGCTCGCCATTTCCGAGAAATCGCGATCGTCCGAAATGTAAGGCAGGAACTTGGCGTAGACCGACTTGTAGTAGTCCCAATCAACGCCGTGCATGTCTTTGACGTAGAATTTTTCTCGAACTTCGCGCCAAATATGTTCGAACAAAGCGCTGCGTTCCGCGGAACCGTCGAGCTCTTTTAAGGCGTTGAATTTTACGGGCTCAGCCTTGCCGTCGGCAACCGCGACCTTGGTTAATTTCCCGGAGGCAAGCACGAAAACATTCTTCTCGTCCTTATCGAGCTGGATGGCTGCGGGGAACGGAATTTCGATACGTGAACCTTTCGGCGCTTCGAATTCCCATAACCGTTTCAGTTCGCCTTCGCGCGGCTTAAGCGACCAAAGCTCGTACCCTTTGTCGCTTTTGACGAGGTAAATGAGCGTCTCACCGTCATTGGTCAGGCGGCCATCTTCGATTTGAGCCGAGCCGAGAGTGAGCCGAACAATTCGATCTTCGATATTGTTAAGGTCGATCGCAATCGGTTCGACCTTTTTGGGCGCATTCGCATCCGATTCTTTGTTCTCCTGCTTTTTTTCGTCTTCCTGCTTCTTTTTGGCTTCGGCCTCTGACTCGGCCAGAATGTCGTATTCCGCTTTGGAGAGTTTGGACCGGTTGTAGGCGTCCTGGGTAAAGAACATCTCATAGATATCTGCCTGGGACGGCGCCGAGCCGCCATCTCCGTGAAGACCGTATTTATCCGACAGCCAGATCATCGCTTTTCCATCCATCATCCAGCGCGGACGCAGGTTTTCGTAGCCGCTATTGGTCAGGTTGGTGAGCTGGTTCTGGCCGCCGGAATCAATCAGGCCGGCTTCGGATCCCCAGCGGTCCGGGGTCAAGAAATTGACCAGAAACCACTTCCCGTCCGGGGACCACTCGTACCATTGGTCGCCGTCTTCGTAAGAATAGTTCCGGTCACCCGGGAGAATCAGGCGCGACTGTTTCGTCTCCAGGTTTATGACTTTCAGCGTTGTTCGATTCTCGAGGTATGCGACCTCTTTGCCGTCCGGCGAATACCTGGGCTGGAAGTTCTCCTGGTCGTTCTCAAGGATTGGTTGGATGTCGACGACCGTCGAATTGAAGAAGTAGGGTTCCTTTTCTTTTGGCTGAACGATGGAGGCTTCGTCGATTCCCCAGGGTGTGCCGTACTCCGCTGCAAACAGGATCCGGCGTCCGTCGGGACTAAATGATATGTTGCGCTCCTGTCCTGAGGTGTTTGTGATTCGTTTGGTCTCGCCCTCATCGGTTGAGGCGACGTAGATATCCCCTCGAACCACAAATGCGAATTCCTTCCCATTCGGGCTCAGGCTCATGTCGGTGACGTTGTCGGTGTAGTTTCTGTTTTGCGTCTGGGCGACGCTGTCACTTAATCCGACCTGGATACTGATCTTTTCCGGTTGCGATGCG
>CAZMNG010000056.1:0-6233 GCA_964567505.1 uncultured Chthoniobacterales bacterium | reverse complement strand
GGCGACGCTGTCACTTAATCCGACCTGGATACTGATCTTTTCCGGTTGCGATGCGTCGGCAGGAAGGGTGTAAATTTCCCCGTCATACCCAAAACAGAGATCGCCGTTGTTGGCGACGCTGAGGAACCGGACTGGATTGCGCTGGAAACTGGTCACCTGGCGTGCGGTGGCAGGCAGGCCGTCCGTCAATGGCAGTCGCCAGATATTGGAGGAGCCGGTCTGTTCGCTGAGGTAATAGATAGCACCTTCATCTGGAGACCAGACCGGCTCCCGGTTCTCGCCCCGGTAGGTCGAGATTTTTGTGTGGTCGCCAGTTTTTGTGTCGTAGAGCCAGATATCGTGCGCTACCGAAAATGTTTCATGCTTTCGCCACGGATCTTCCCATCCTTTCAGGTCTTCGTAGAGGATCCGGTTCTGGCCTCGGTCGTAGCGCGCGTGCAACGCCGGGGTGGTTAAAATCATTTCTGGAGCCAGGCCCCCCTGGATTGAGACCTTGTACAACTGTGGGAAAACTTTCTCCGGAAACATCGAGCTCTCGGCCGAGCCCAACCTGTTTTCACTGAACAGGACGTACTGGCCGTCCGGGGTGAAGCTCGCCGGGACGCTGTTGGTCGAGTAGGTCGTCAGCCGCCTTGCCGGACCGCCTTGCGAACTGATCACGAAAACGTCGTCGGGTCCGTACCGGTCAGATGCAAAGGCGATCAATTTCCCGTCTGGGGACCAGACTGGGGCTGAATCGTGCGCCGGACCGGCGGTGAGCGCAACGGCCAAGCCGCCGGTTGAAGGAACGGT
This sequence comes from uncultured Chthoniobacterales bacterium, assembly GCA_964567505.1. Lineage (GTDB taxonomy): Bacteria > Verrucomicrobiota > Verrucomicrobiia > Chthoniobacterales > JAFAMB01 > JAFAMB01. The sequence continues at coordinate 5,441 of CAZMNG010000056.1, read as the reverse complement.
GAATATGTGCCCGCGAAAACTGAATGCGATCGTTCTGCCATCCGGTGAAATCGCCGGATATCGCAACCAGAGCGGATTGTTTTCGATCCCGAGAGCAGGGAGGGACGCCTCAGGAGTTGTTGCGAACAGGGACTTGGTTTGTGGACCCAGACCCAGAGCCAGAACGCCGATTGCGAGGCGAACGAAGACTGATCTGGGGCTCGATGCGAGCGAAGCAAGTTTGAACATGAATCCCAGAACACATGCAGATTGGTCGTTCTGGCAAATGTTATCCTCATCCCGGGCCGCCGGCACGCTCCGATTTTGGCGCCTCCCGCCGCGCTGATTTCTTCCTCCACATCTGAGGGGCCAGACCGATCGAACTTTTAAACTGTTTCGACAGATGAAAGGGTGAATCGAACCCCAGGATTTCGGCGATTTCCCCGATCGATTTCGGCGTGTTGGCAAGGAAATCCTGGGCTTTGTCTAAACGGGTTTGGAGCTGATACTGCTTCGGGCTAATCCCGGTCTGGGCCTTGAAGGCCTGACGAAAGGAAGAGTAGCTGACGTTCAACTCGCGAGCCAGCTGCTCGACGCTGAGCCGCTCGTGGCAACGAAGCGCCAGGAGGCTCTGAGCCTGCCGAATGATCTGCTCAATATGCCGTGGCGCGTGGCGATGCCTCCGCGCGGCCCTCGGAAGCACAGAAAGCAGGTGTAACCCCATCGTAGAAAGCAAGGATTGAACTCCGCTCGAACGTTGCTGGGCCAACGCGTGGCAGCGCTCAAAGCCCTGCAACAATTCGGAAGGAAATCCCACACTCCAGACAGGTCGTTCCGGCCGGAGCAGACCTGCGGCTCTGGCCCGATCGAACGCCGGTCCGCGACACTCGATCCACTGCTCGACCCAACCGGTTTGAGGATCCGGCGCGTAGCGATGCCAGACGCCGGGAAACAGTGTCATCACGACGCCTGGTTCGATACCGTGGCGTTTGGGGGACACCTCCGATTCAAACGTGCCTTGGCCTTCAATGACATATACCAGTTGATAGGCTAGCAGGACGCGACCTTGATCCCAATCGAAGTGGTGATCCACAGGGTGACGCCGGGGCGGGTAAGGACTCCCAGGCTTTACGCGTTCGTATCCGACCGAGGTGGCCGTGCATTCCCAAGGTTCTTTGCGTCTCCGCGGGAACCCGAAATAAACGTAATAGTTTCTCACAGCCGATTCATGGACGGGACATGTCATTTTTTATATGAAATTTGTCAGTTTGTCCATTCTCCCGAGGCATCGGGTAAATTAGAGTCTGCGCGTTCCGACGTTCACCCCCCAAAAAAAAACCGCCCCGAATCATCCCCTTAATGCCCGCCCAGACGGGAACTCAGGAAGGAAATTTCTATGAGATATTGCAGCAAAATCAGGCTTGCGGCGACTCTTGCTTTAGCGTTTGTGGCGCTAGGTCCCGCGCAGGCAGCAGAAAAGCATCTGACCATTCTGATGGCCGTACCTGGTCTGGATTTTCCGTTTTTCGTGCACATGGTCGACGAAGCCAAAGACGAAGCAAACAAGCTCGGCGATATCGACCTCATTATCGCCGACGGCCAGCGCAGTTCGACCAAGGAGACTGCGGATGTTGAGGCAGCAATCACCAAAGGCGTCGACGGGATCGTGATTTCTCCGAACGACGTTGATGCTCTGGCACCCGCAATTCAGGAAGCGGTTGATGCCAAGATTCCGGTCGTTACCATCGACCGCCGCGTCAACAAGGTCCCCGGCATCCTTGCGCACGTTGGTGCCGACAACGTTAAAGGCGGCGAAGCGCAAGGTCAGCTGATCGAGAAGCTTTTTCCTGACGGCGCCACCGTCATGAACCTCCAGGGGCAATCGGGTGCAAGCCCGGCCATCGACCGCAACAAGGGGCTGCACAATGTCCTGGACCAGGCAAAAGACAAATACAAAATCGTCTTTGAAGACACGGCCCGGTTCGATCGATCAACAGGCCTCGCAGTAACTGAGTCGGCCCTCTCGGGCATGGCGAAGCCGCCAGATGTCATTGTTGCGGCGAATGACGACATGGCGCTGGGCGCACTGGAGGCATTAAAGGCGCGCAACCTGCTCGGCAAAGTGAAGCTGATCGGTTTCGACGCTTTGCCCGAAGCGCTCGGCCAGATCAAGGCCGGCAACCAAACCGGCACAATCGAGCAGTTGCCGGGCGGCCAAACACGCGGGGCGCTCGAGGCGCTGGTAACGTATCTCCGCGAAGGCAAAAAGCCCGACCAGCAGGTAACTCTGCTCACTCCGATTGCCATCACGATCGACAACCTGAATCAGGCCGAGCGATTGAACGAGGTGAAATAAGCGACAGCGTTTAGCCGTGAAGCGGTTATCCCGGGGCGTGATCAATGCGGTCAGGCGTCACGCCCTGTGCCCGCCCCAGATTACCGATGGAACCGCTTCTGCGCATGACCTTGATCGGCAAGCGATTTCCTGGTGTTCAGGCGCTCGACGATGTCGGCCTGGAAGTGCTGCCCGGCGAGATCCACGCACTGCTTGGCGAAAACGGAGCGGGCAAGTCGACGCTGATCAAAATCCTTTCCGGCGCACAGCAGCCGGACAGCGGCACGATTGAGTTTGGCGGAGAGAGTGTGACGATGGTTTCACCCCATGACGCGCAGCGCCGCGGCATAGTGACCATTTATCAGGAGTTCACTCTGGCCCCAAACATGACGATTGCCGAAAATGTCTTTATCGGCCGCGAACCAGGCGTCGGCGTTTTCGTGGACTGGCGGAAAATGGCATCGGAGACGCGCACGATTACGAAACGGCTCGGTCTCGAGTTACAGCCGATGTCGATCGTTCGTGGCTTGAGCGTCGCTGAGCAGCAGATGGTTGAGATCGCGCGAGCGTTGTCTATGAAGTCTCGACTGATCGTCATGGACGAACCTACGTCGGCGCTCTCGGCGAATGAGGTCGAGAAGCTCTTTCGTATTGTCCGCGAGCTCAAGGCGCACGGCCTCAGTATCATTTTCGTTACGCATCGGCTCGAGGAGATGATGCAGATCTGTGATCGATACACTGTGCTCCGCGACGGGCGTCTGGTTGGCAGCGGCGCGATCGCCGACACCACCATTGATGGCATCATCCGGCTTATGGTCGGGCGCGAGGTAAATGCACTTTTCGCACATCGCGAGAGGACTCCCGCCGGCGACGTCGTGCTCGGGGTTGAGGGCCTGAGCCGGCGGGGCAACGCTCAGGACCAGAACGCGACCGTACTCGCCGATATCGGATTCGAAGTGCGCCGGGGTGAGATCCTCGGCATCGCCGGGCTGGTCGGCGCCGGACGGACCGAAATGGCCCGGGCGGTGTTTGGCGCTGACCCGTTCGATTCCGGGCGCGTCACCGTTGAGGGCCGGCAGGTCCATATTCGCTCGCCTCAGGACGCCATCCGTCACGGAATTGGCATGGTGCCGGAAGACCGCAAACAACAGGCGCTATTCCTGGCGCTCGCCGTGCGCATCAATCTCAGCATGGCGTCGCACAAGCGGATCATGCGTTGGGGAGTGTTTATCGACGAAACCGCCGAACGCACCATGGTCGAAGAGTACCGCAACAAGCTAAATATCCGTATGACCAGCCCGGAGCAGTTGATCGCCAGTCTTTCAGGGGGCAATCAGCAAAAGGTTACGCTCGCCCGCTGGCTGGCTTTGCGACCGAAGGTGCTGATCGTCGACGAACCAACGCGGGGTATCGATGTTGGCGCCAAAGTCGAGGTCCACCACCTCCTTTTCGAAATGGCGCAGTCCGGCATCGCAGTGGTCGCCATTTCCTCAGAGCTGCCCGAGGTGCTTGCGATCAGCGATCGCATCATTACCATGCGCGAAGGCCGTGTCACCGGCGAGATCAAGAGAGAGGACGCGAATGAGGAGACCCTGATGTCGATGATGACTTTGGGCGCGAAAGCGGCTTGAACGAGCGATGGAGACAATAAGCAAGAGCCCCCATTCAGAGGCACGGCCGCGCGCGAAAGCCGATATCATGGGCTTTCTGGCTCGTTTCGCGCCGCTCATTTTCCTGATCGTGTTGATGGGGGGCTTCGCCCTCGGCGAGCCGCGTTTCCTTACGCCTCTCAACCTATTCAACATCCTCCGCCAAGTTTCTATCTATGGCCTGCTGGCGGTCGGCATGACCTTTGTGATATTGACTGCGGGTATCGACCTGTCTATCGGCTCGCTCGTCGCTTTCGCCGGCTTGGTGGCGGCGGCGGTGTCTAAAGGGGGGCTCTCCAATCGCTTCACCGTCGGCGCAGGGGCGGAGGCGGCAAGCCACGCCTGGTTTCTCGCCGCTCTGGCCGCGATCGGTGTTGGCATTGCCGGAGGGTTCCTGCAGGGGTTTGCGATCACCAGGCTGAAGGTGCCCCCGTTCGTGGTTACGCTCGGCGGCATGTCCGCGTTCCGGGGCGCGGCGCTACTCTTTGCCGCCGGTGGGCCTATCAGCGGCTTCGAGCCGCATTTCGTCTGGATGGGCCAGGGACGCATCTTCGGTCAGGTGCCGGTGCCGGTGATCATTTTCCTGGTGTTTGCAGCGGTTGCACATATCGTACTACGATATACACGCTATGGCCGCCAGGTCTATGCTGTCGGCGGAAATCCGGAGGCGGCGCGGCTTTCCGGGTTGAATGTCCGCGCTGTGACCACCAGCGTCTATGTCATCATGGGTTTCTTCGCCGGCCTCGGCGCCTTTGTATTGGACGCAAGGCTGGATTCGGCCGAGGCGGTCGCAGGGACCGGTTACGAGCTGACCGTCATTGCCTCGGTGGTCATCGGCGGGACCAGCCTGTTTGGCGGCGTCGGCACGATCTTTGGCACGGTAATTGGCACAATCCTCATCGGGGTTCTGCTCAACGGCCTCGTGCTAATGAACGTGTCTGCCTACATCCAACAGATCATTATCGGCGTCATCATCGTGTTTGCAGTCGCCTTTGATACTTTCGCGAAGTCACGCCGACGGGTCGGTTGAGTGACGCGCATCGCCGGAGAGATACCGGCCGCACATTTTATAAAAAAGTTGGAATTGGACTCTCGTTGCGTTATGTCCAGTCTGTATCCGACAGGATTTATGCGGTTGGGGATTGCGATTTCACTAATATTCTGCGCTTCGGTTCGAGTGCTTTTTGGTTGGGGAGCGGAAGGACATCGGGCGATTGCGTCACTTGCTCAGGACTTGATCACGGGCGAGACTCGCGACAAGGTGCAGGCGCTCTTGAGTCAGTGCGGAGAACGCGACCTGGTGAGCGCGTCGACATGGGCCGACGACATACGGCCGAACGCACGCTCAGAAAGACCCCGGCCGCAGGACGCTGATGCCTTTAACCGCCGTTTTCCGGAAAACGCGAACTGGCATTTCGTCAATATGCCCCTGGGGACCAATACGTTCGCGGAAGCAACGCGCTTCATCAGCGGCAAAA
>CAZMNG010000055.1:0-11298 GCA_964567505.1 uncultured Chthoniobacterales bacterium | reverse complement strand
GCATCCGGCGCTGAGCGAAGACAAATTACAGAATGGCTTGACCGGCGCTTGTTGGCGGGGTAGAATTACATTCTGTAATAATGTTGTATAGTTTCCCTGAGGGCCGTCACACGATGGGACTCATGAGTCGGAGAGGGCTTACATTTTGGTTGTCCGATGAAAGATAATACCGGGTTTATACCGCCACACGGCAACTACCGCGAACTCCTTTCCTATCGAAAGGCTGAGATTGTTTATGATCTCACATATCGGTTCTGCCAACGGTTCCTTGTTAAGCCGGATCGCACGATTGATCAGATGATCCAAGCCGCCCGATCGGGGAAACAGAACATCGTGGAAGGCAGCAAAGGATCCCGTCCGAGGAGGCGGGCTTCGCGAACGTATGACTCGGGCCCGACCGCAGCATCGAGACGGGGCTGCTGCGGAGGCCAAATCCGAATACGTCCAATCGATCTCGTGAGAAAACTTGTGAAATATTCAGGCGAGTGATATACGTCTCGCGTAGGTCATTTCCAACTGAGGGCGAGGTCTGTCCTCGCCATCTCTCCTCCCGATTAGAAGATCCTTCATAGATGACGATGAAAAATAACAGGTCGATCCCGCTTAGAATTAAAACGTCCATTTGTTTCCTCCTTTTTGTGGGGCTCGCAGCCCCTGTTTTTGGTCAAAAGAAACTCAACGTCGTCTGCGTCACCGTTGGAGACCTTGGCAACCCATTTTTCGTCCAGATCGCGCGTGGAGCCGAAGCTGCCGCGAAGGAGATCAATCCAAGCGTTAAATTCGAGTCCGAATCCAGCAACTACGATGTTAACAATCAAACCAACCAGCTGGATGACTTTATTGCATCCGGTGCCAGTCTTATCCTTTTGAACGCCGCGGACAGTAAAGGGATTGCACCAGCCGTTGTGCGCGCTAAAGCCGCCGGCGTCACCGTGGTAGCAGTCGACGTGGGTGCGGAAGGCGGCGTCGACGCGACGGTAACTTCCAACAACAAGCAGGCGGGCCAACTAGACGGCAAATTTGTTGCGGATCGGCTCAAAGGTAAAGGACAGATTGTTATCGTCAATGGACCGCCGGTGACCGCGGTGACCGACCGGGTGGCAGGTTTCCTTGAGGAAATTAAGAAATCCCCGGACATCAAGATTCTCTCGCAGGATCAGAATGCCGGTGGCAGCCGTGACGGCGGGTTGCGGGTAATGACGGATTTGTTGACCGCCTACCCGAAAATCGATGCGGTATTTGCGATTAACGATCCGACGGCCATTGGTTGCGATCTGGCTGCCAAACAGGCGCAAAGGAAGGATTTCTTTATCGTGGGTGTCGACGGAGCACCCGACGTGGTGCCTTCGCTCAAAGATAAAGACAGCCTGATCGCGGCAAGTGCGGCCCAGGATCCGTATACGATGGCGGGGAAAGCGGTCGATCTTGGTTACGATATTATGAATGGTAAGAAGCCGGATCAGGAACTGACCCTCATCCCGGTGGACCTGATCACCAAAGACAATGTCGACCAGTACAAAGGCTGGACCAAGTAGGAGCGGTCAGCCGATTCTGGAAGTACGCCAGATAAACAAAAGCTTCCCTGGAGTACGCGTTCTTAAGAACGTCAATCTTCGCATCTGGCCAGGAGAAGTGCATGCCTTGATGGGCGAGAACGGCGCCGGCAAGAGCACGCTCATGAAGATTCTGGCGGGAGCCTATCAGCCGGACTCGGGCGAAATTATTCTGGATGGTAAGCTCGTTCATTTCCGAACACCGCACGAAGCGCGTTTGGCGGGAATCGGCATTATTTACCAGGAACTGACCGTCGCGCCGAATCTTACGGTCAGCGGCAACGTCTTTCTAGGCTCAGAACTGAAACGGTTTGGGTTCATTAAAGACACGACCCAAATGGATCGGAAGACCCAGGGGGTGTTGGACCGGCTCGGCGCACGATTCAAAGCCACCGAGCGCGCAGCTCATCTTGCGGTGGCCGAACAACAGCAGGTCGAGATTGCGCGAGCCCTGTTCTACAAGAGCCGGGTCCTGGTGATGGACGAACCGACGGCGGCTCTGTCGGATCGTGAAACCGACCGCTTGTTTGAAGTTGTCCGTCAACTTCGTTCGGAAGGATTGTCGATCATCTACATCAGCCATCGCATGGCCGAGGTCTACGAACTGGCCGACAGGCTCTCGGTCCTGCGCGACGGAGAATATGTCGGCGAGTTAAAGCGCCCGGAATTTTCAGCCGCCAAAGTCATTGAGATGATGGTCGGACGGCGACTGGAGGAATTCTACGAGCACACCAAGCATTCGGCCGGACGCGTCGTTTTGGAAGTGAAAAACATGTCCGATGGCGACCGGGTAAAGAACGCTAACTTCCAGCTCCGGCAGGGCGAAGTGCTTGGGTTAGCCGGCTTGGTCGGCGCGGGAAGGACTGAACTCGCACGCTTGATATTCGGGGCCGACAAACGCAAATCGGGTGAGGTCTACCTGGATGGGAAAAAGCTGCTGGTCAACCAGCCTAAAGACGCGATTCGCGCCGGGATCGGCTACGTGCCCGAAGATCGAAAGCTTCAAGGTGTTTTCCTCCAGATGTCTTCCGGAGAAAACATTACGATGAACATATTGGGACGGTGCGCGACAGGCGGTGTTTTAGACTTCAAAAAATTGACTGAGCGCGCGAACGCAGAAGTGATGGCTATGCGGGTCCGGACGGCGTCGCTGAAACAGCGAGCCGGGGGACTCTCCGGTGGTAATCAGCAGAAGCTCTTATTGGCGCGCTGGCTGGAAATAAATCCAAGGGTCCTGATTCTGGACGAACCAACGCGAGGAGTCGACGTCGGCGCCAAAGCTGAGATTTACGCGTTGATCCAGCAATTGCTCGGAAAAGGGATGGCGGTTCTTTTCATCTCCAGTGAACTGCCCGAAATCGTCGGGGTTTGCGATCGGGTCTTAGTCATGAGGGAGGGCGAAATCACCGGTGAGGTCGGCGGCGAGACCGGGATCGAAATCACTCAACAGAACATCATGAAGTTTGCGACCGACGTCATACGGAGTGCATCAACCAATGGCAACTGAAGCTACGACAGAGACATCCGCCTTCGCTGCGGCTAAGCGGAAAGAACTTGCCAGGTCTACCATCGAGTTGGCCGGGATGCTTCCGGTCCTCATTCTTATCTGCATACTCTTTGCTGTTCTTACACCGAATTTTCTCCACGAGACTAATATCATCAATGTCGTCCGCCAGGCGTCCATCAATATCGTGCTGGCCGCAGGGATGACGTTTGTAATCCTAACGGGAGGGATCGATTTGGCGGTCGGATCGGTGCTCGGATTTACCGCTGTAATCGCGGTCGTCGTTTCACTGATCCCCAGCTTAAGTTGGGCGGCGGTTCCAGCGGCGCTCTTTGCCGGATTGCTGGTCGGAGTGCTAACAGGCGCGACCGTCGCCTACATCGGGCTCCCACCGTTTATTGTCACTCTTGGAACTTACACTGCGATCCGCGGAGCCGCGTATCTTGCGGCGGGCGGGACCACCGTCATCAACAGTAAGATCGGCTTTGCGTGGATAGGCAATGGCTACCTCGGACCGATTCCCTGGTTAGTCGTTATCGCTCTTTTAACCATAGCTGCGAGCGCGTTCATTCTTCACAGAACGATTTTAGGAGTGCACATCTACGCTGTCGGCGGCAATGCGCAGGCCGCCCGATTGACCGGTATTCCCGTGCCGTTTGTTTTGATTTTCGCCTATGGCGTCAGCGGACTTCTGGCGGGACTTGGCGGTGTCATGAGCGCCAGCCGTCTGTACAGCGCCCAGGGTCAATTGGGCATAGGCTACGAATTGGATGCGATCGCCGCAGTTATCCTGGGCGGCACAAGTTTCGTTGGCGGAATCGGAACTGTCTTTGGAACGTTGATCGGAGCTCTGATCATCGCCGTTCTTAATAACGGGCTTACATTGATGAACGTCTCCTTTTACTGGCAATTGGTCATCAAAGGCGCGGTCATCATTCTGGCTGTCATGCTGGACAAATTGCGCACACGCGGTCAAGCCGGATAGGTAAACAAATCCGGTGGAGAATTGAATACAAATCCAGTATTAAACGGGTAATTGTTCATCTGTTGGAACGCTCATGCGGTGAAAAGTATCAGCAATTTTCTTTTCAGGGCCAGCGGGAAGGATCTTCTCGCACAGGGCACCAGAACTGATGGTTACCGCGCGGCTGGCGATTTAACGAAGCTGTGTCGGGCGTGGCTATTGGAACTGTCTAAAACGCAGGGTCATCATAGCGCAGGCGCTGTCCGGCACCGGAACCTGAGGATTCCCGATGGAATTTGAGCTAGAACGGGATCTGATCAATTCTTATCTGAAACTGCGTCAGCAGGACTTAAATACCGCGAAGGAGTTTTATTTTACTGAAATCATGCCGCGACTGAGGCCTTCGCTCGAGAGCTCGCCCGAGCATCTCCAATTGAGGGAGAAAAAGTTTGAAACTCTTGTCAGCCTCATGGGGTTCAGCCCCGAAACGACGGTCATTTGCACTCTTATTTTGCGGCCGCGAAAGTTGGCACTGGTCTATAGTTCCAAAGCGGAAGAGCTATTTAACGTCGCGATCAAGTACCTGATAGACAACAAAATCCTGAACTTCGCCGATGTCCGGCACAGCGTCGTCGAAAGCTTCGACCCGGCCGATATTTGCGACAAATTGAGCGGGCTCATTGCGCGGCAAGGAACGCGCGTTTTTGACGTCACCGGAGGAACAAAGTTGATGAGCGCCACGGCAGGGTACCTGGCATGGGAGCATGGCTACGCATTGTGCTATCTGGACGGGCAGTGGGACCCAAAGATTGGGTTTGCGGGCCTCGAACAAACCAGCCGGCTCCGCCTGTACACGAATCCGAGTCAGCAACAGGGTTATGAGATCCGAGGACATGGAATTAATCTTTATGCGCACGGGAACTTTGTGGCTGCGAGGAAAACGTTCGAACAGAGTAGGAACCGGATCAACGACGCGGCATTCGAACACCTGGGTACAGCACTTAGCTTCGATCAGCTGTTCGACGGGCAGATTGAGCTCGCTGGAGTCCCTTAAATTTTTGCACGCATTCCAGGTGAACAACAGCCAAAGTTCCCCTCCGAGCTCGCGCCTGACGGCATTCGGTTGGGTGCCAATTTGAGTCAACCAGCTATCGATCGCCTGCTGGCGGAGCCGTCTCCAGGCCACCTGGACAAAGAGCGAACGGTTCTCCTGACCTTTCGAAACCGCTGCACTCATAGCCGGCTAACGCCCGAAGTCTTCCGACCGAAACGTGAGAACACTAATCGCACGATCATCACCCAACCGGCTCCTTCCTCTCTCCTTTGCCGTCACAGCGATCGATAGAATGACTGGATGGTACAGGATTTGTTAGCTCCGGAGCAAGGTGCGTCTGTACGTTGAGAAGTTTGAAGGCGGAATCCAAAAAGAAGAACCTATCTAACACAAGTGCGCGGACAAGTCCGGCCAGATTCCTCACGGGCGGTGAAAATGGGTTAGGTGTGGAGCAGGTCGGAATTGGCCGTAGATGGCCGACTGCAAACTTGGCAATTTTGGCATTCATGGCAATCTTGGCGGTCAGACGATGTCTCTGGAAATAGCGATTTCTCCTGGCGGCAGGCTCTATGTGGAGCGGGCGTCGGAGATTGTGCCGTCGGTGAACGAAAAGTGGGCCTCGCGGTTAGAGGCTGCATTTGACGCTTCGGCCGGGGAGGGCCTGCTGCTGCTGGCGACCGATGCGTTGACGCTTTCCGTGCCGCCGTCGCCGGCCTATTGGCGCGATTTCGCGCGCGGTTACTTGCAGCGGCTTTGTCACATGGGAGAAGTCGATGGCGAGCCGGTGCCATTGCTGCAATGCGAGCGGGAGGAACTTTCCGAGTTTGTCCAGCAGGCGCCCCCTATGCGCGGTGGCGAATTTCTCACGGCCGATTTGCTCGAGAGACTCTGGAAAGAATTTGGTGCGTTGGTTAGCCGTGACAGCGCCACGACAGGCCTGTCTGAATGGCTCACATCGAAGAACTCGATGTGGCACACCGTCGGCCGGGTGACCTTTCATCTTGCCGAAAACAAGCGGGACACTAATCATCCATTCGCGTTTCTGGCCACGTATACGCATCGGCTCTCCGACCAGGGAAAACCGCAGCATCTGCCGCTGGCGCGCGCTTTGCAAGAGTATGCCGGAGCGAAGAACAAGTCTGTTCTCACGAGCCTGCTTGTGCCGGTCCAGCGCGCTGCGGAGAGAAGCACTCTGGCACGCGAGCTTGTAGAGACCCGCCGGCTTTTTCAGCCCATCGCCTGGCCTCCGCGCGATGCACACCGGTTTTTGCGTGATATTCCGCTATTTGAAGAAAGCGGTGTCCTGGTGCGGGTGCCCGATTGGTGGAAAGGGGGGCGCCCCCCCCGTCCAGAAGTCAATGTACGGATCGGTGAAACACCGAGCAACCTCCTCGGTTTCGAGGGCCTGATGGATTTTTCGGTTGAAGTCGCCCTTGATGGCGAGCGGCTCACCGCCGACGACCTTCACCGGTTGATGGCCGCGAATGAAGGGCTCGTTTTGCTCAAAGGCAAATGGGTTGAGATCGACCGCGACCGGCTCAAGCAGGTGCTGGCGCACTGGCAGCATATCGCCAAAGGGGATCATGGCGTTTCGTTTCTCGAAGGGATGCGGCTGCTGGCCGGGATCGGCCGGGGCGACGACGGCGACCCGATTGCGCAGGCTGAGAACCGCGAATGGTCGCAGGTCATGCCCGGTGAATGGCTGCGTAAGACCCTGGGCGCCATGCGCGACCCTTCGATTATCGACGGGTTTGATCCGGAGCGCGATCTGCGGGCGCGATTGCGCGGTTACCAGCGTGAAGGTGTGCGCTGGCTCTGGTTCATGTCCCGGCTAGGGCTGGGGGCGTGCCTCGCGGACGATATGGGTCTCGGAAAGACCATTCAGACGCTCGCGCTGCTGCTCCAGCTCAAGCGCGAAACTGCTCCCGCGCAACACGCCGCGCCGTCTTTGCTCGTCGCGCCTGCTTCGCTACTGGCCAACTGGAAAAGTGAGATTTCACGATTCGCCCCGACGCTGGACGTTTTCTTTGTGCATCCGTCGGAAGTATCGCCTCAAATCCTCAAAGACGCTGCAGCGGATCCTGCGCGGATGCTGGCCGGCAAAGACCTGGTAATAACGACATACGGTCTACTGACACGTCTGCCTTCCCTGCGGCAAATCGATTGGCGGGTGATCGTACTCGACGAGGCGCAGGCGATTAAAAATCCGATGGCCCGCCAAACATCGGCAGTTAAGGAGCTACGGGCGCAGGCGCGGATTGCGCTCACCGGCACACCGGTCGAAAACCGCCTCGGCGATCTCTGGTCGCTGTTCAGTTTCATCTGTCCTGGATTGCTCGGTAGTGCCACCGATTTTGGACGGACAATCAAGCGTCTGAGCGGTGACCAGGGTCGCCATTTCGCGCCCTTGCGCAACCTCACCCGGCCATATATTCTGCGCCGGCTCAAAACGGACAGGAGCATCATCAGCGATCTGCCGGAGAAGACCGAGGTGAGTGCGTGGTGTGTGTTGAGCAAAGTGCAGGCTGCTCTTTACCAGCAGTCAGTCAAGGATCTGGCCGAAAAGCTCGACATTGTCACAGGTATCCAGCGGCGCGGGCTGATTCTGGCATTTCTAATGCGGTTCAAGCAGATCTGTAATCACCCTTCTCACTGGCTCGGCGACGGGGCGTTCGAACCGGCCGACAGCGGGAAGTTTGTTCGGCTGGACGAGTTGGCCGAGGAGATCGCCGCGCGCCAGGAGAAGGCGCTGGTTTTTACCCAGTTCAGAGAAATGACTGGCCCGCTCGGGACCCATCTGGAACGCATTTTTGGCCGTGCCGGACTGATCCTGCACGGCGCCACGCCGGTAAAAGAGCGGCAACGGCTGGTGGACCGATTCCAGCAGGATGACGGGCCACCGTTTTTCATCCTCTCGTTGAAAGCCGGTGGTACCGGGTTGAATCTGACCGCCGCTTCCCACGTCTTTCACTTCGACCGCTGGTGGAATCCGGCCGTCGAAAATCAGGCGACCGACCGCGCATTCCGAATCGGACAGAAGAAAAACGTTCTTGTGCATAAATTCGTATGCCGCGGCACCATCGAGGAGCGCATCCATTGCCTTCTTGAAGAAAAGAAGAGCCTGGCGACGGAGCTACTTGCAGGCGGGAGTGAAAACCTGCTAACAGAGATGCCAGACGATGAACTGCTGCGGTTCGTGGCCCTTGACCTCAAGAGCGCCGTGCAAGAGTGATTTGAACAGACGAAAATGATGAGCTGGGGATGGGACTTCGGACCGTATGTAAGTGCAGCCGAAAAACGCAGCCGTGCGATCAAAGCGGCACGTTCCCTCGAAAAAAAAGGTAAGAAGCTTAGCCCGGTCCGCATCTGCGGGCGAACCATTGCCCGGACTTTCTGGGGCAAAGCCTGGTGCGACAATCTTGAATCCTATAGCGATTATGAGAACCGGCTCCCGCGCGGGCGCACTTACGTCCGGAATGGCTCGGTAGTAGACCTCCAGATTGCTCCGGGCGTCATCACCGCGCTGGTCAGTGGGTGCGCGCTATACCGCATAACGCTCAAAATTAAACCAGTCAAGCGTGCTGCGTGGGAAGCCTTGAAAACCGACTGCGCGGGCCGGGTCGGCTCGCTCATCGATCTCGTGCGGGGAAAACTGTCTTCGGACGTCATGGAGATCATCACCCGGCGCGAGACCGGCCTTTTCCCAACGCCGGCTGAAATAGGGCTGGACTGCTCGTGCCCCGATTGGGCCGGCATGTGCAAGCACGTCGCGGCGGCGCTCTATGGGGTCGGAACGCGCCTCGACGAGAACCCGGAACTCCTCTTTGTGCTTCGAGGAGTTGATCACCTCGAACTCGTGACTGCAGCGACTGAGAGCCTGACGACCGTCTCGACATCCGCAAACGGTTCGGCAACATTGACCGGCCAGAACCTCGAGGAAGTCTTCGGTATCGAGATCGAGCCGGCCGCTGCCTCAAAATCTGACTTGCCGCAACAGTCCGGCGTCGCCGCGCGGCCGAAAAGGCCGAAGGCCGCGAACTCTCGAAACGCAAAAGTTCCTCCCGCCGGCAAAGCGTTACACAACGGCAAACGCCCAAAAGACTTGCGGAAAAAGTAAGGTTTCCGGTAAGCCGCCGGCAGCGCAATTAATTGAGCTCGCCGGAGGCGCTATTGTGAGCCAATGCGCAATCGAAAGCTCTCATGATGTTGCGACGGGTCCAGCGTTCCTGATTTCTGCCGGAGCGTCACCGGCATTCTCGGCGAAGTTCGCGCCAAACATGCCGGCAAGTTCACGAGCCTTTCGGTCGTAGGCGGCCTGCGATTCCCAGGTTTTGCGAGGATCGAGCACAGCGGTCGGAACGTCGGGAACTGCGACCGGAATATGGACGCCAAAAATCGGGTCAGGCTGCGTCTGGATATCACTGAGTTTTCCGGACAGCACCGCTCGCACCATCGCCCGCGTTAGGTCAAGCTTCATACGCTGACCTTCACCGTAAGGGCCGCCGCTCCACCCGGTGTTAATCAGCCAAACGACCACATTGTGCTTCTGGATTTTTTCACCGAGCAGTCGCGCATAGACACTTGGCGGCAGAGCCATAAAGGGCGCGCCAAAACATGGGCTGAATGTCGCTTGCGGCTCCTTGATTCCCGCTTCGGTGCCGGCAACTTTTGCAGTGTATCCGGCCAGAAAATGATACATCGCCTGTTCGCGCGTGAGCCGGGCGATAGGGGGCAACACGCCGAAAGCATCGCACGTGAGCATAATGATGTTCTTCGGGTGCCCACCCATCCCGCGGCGAGTGATGTTTGGGATGTGCGGGATGGGATAAGCAGCGCGTGTATTTTCGGTTAGCGAGCTATCATTCAAATCAATCCGGCGCGTCCGGTTGTTGATGGTCACGTTTTCCAGGATCGTGCCGAAGCGCCGGGTGGTCTCGTAAATCTCCGGCTCGCTCTCGTGGGAGAGCCGGATGACTTTGGCATAGCATCCCCCTTCGAAATTGAAGACCCCGTGATCGCTCCATCCGTGTTCGTCATCGCCGATTAACGTGCGATCCCGAGCGGCCGATAGCGTTGTCTTCCCGGTGCCGGAGAGACCGAAGAAAAGCGCGACGTCGTTTTCGTCTGTACCGTAATTCGCAGAGCAGTGCATCGCCATCACGCCCTGTTGCGGCAGCAGGTAGTTCATCACTGTGAAGATCGATTTCTTGATCTCGCCTGCGTAAGCCGTGCCGCCGATCAGGATGAGCTTCTCGCCGAAGTGCAAAAGCACAAATGCCTCCGAGTGCGTCCCGTCCGTTTCGGGAACTGCGTGGAAATCTGGCGCATGCAGCACGGTAAATTCGGGGCGGTGGTGGACCAGTTTGTCCAAGTCCAATTCCTGGATAAACATTGTCCGCGCGAATAATGCATGTGAAGCGCGCTGCGAGATTATCCGAATCGGAACGCGGAAGCTTTCGTCGGCGCCGGCGTAGCAATTCTCGATGAAAATGTCTTTGCCCTGAAGATAGGCGCAGAGGCGATTTTTGAGCGCATCGAATCGCGCAGGCTCAAAGGGCTGGTTGATTTTTCCCCACGAGATTTTCTTTTCGCTCGAAGGTTCGCGAACCAAGAACTTATCCTTTGGCAACCGCCCGGTGTATTGTCCGGTGCGGATCACCAGTGGGCCGAGATGGCTTAGGGTTGCTTCGTAGCGGCGGATCGCTTCTTCGTAGAGTGCCGGCGTCGAAAGGTCCCAGTAGACATTGCCAAGGTTCGATAGACCCAGATCTCGCAAGGTCTCCTCTTTTTCAGATTGCGTTTTCATATTTTTTTATGGTTGGTCCTGATTCCGCCGGTCGACCAACCCGATCTTGACCAAAGCTCATTCCGGATTGGCTTCCCGGGCGGCTTGAATGGATCGACCACAGCAAGGTGTCGATTGGCGCGATCTGTCCCTACGCACTACGGCTGCACCACCGTCATTCTATCTGGTGCATAGCGTTCTCCGGCTACCGCTAGCCCCGATCCGGCCTAGGCCGGATCGGAGCGGTGTGTGCATTTTTCACGGGGGTGTGAGAAATGCAGGCTGGTTGTCGAAAGCGGACTCGAACCTGCCGCCCTGACAGTACCTTAATTTGGACGGGAGTCTCTTGCTCAAAGCGGAGCAAACCAGGCGCGGTTCGCCTGGAAACGCCGCTTCAGTTGTTAACCTCATCGATCGAGGTAATCTTCCAGGCGCCGT
>CAZMNG010000054.1:0-11470 GCA_964567505.1 uncultured Chthoniobacterales bacterium | reverse complement strand
TGTACGAAGTCCAGGTTAGAAACCGGCAAGCACGATCTTGCCGCGGGCACGGCCGCTTTCAATCAGTGCGTGCGCCTTTTTCAAATTGGTCGCGTTGATTGCCCCGAGTTCGTTGTCCGCAGTTGTCCGGATGACGCCCAAATCGACCAGTTCGGCAACCTGATTCAATAGATTGTGCTGCGCGAGAATGTCAGGCGTATTGAACAGCGAGCGCGCAAACATGAATTCCCAGTGCAACGAAGCCGCTTTTTGTTTCAGAGGCAATGCATCGAGAGATCGCGGGTCATCGATGAGTCCGAACTTTCCTTGCGGCGCCAGCACCTCGATGATCGCCGGATAATAAGTATCGGTGGCAGTCAGGCTGGCGATGTAATTCACCGTGGGAATCCCAATGGAGGAGAGCTGCTCTGGGAACGGCTTCCCGTGGTCGATCACGTGATGTGCTCCCAGCTCGGTGCACCATGCCCGGGTCTCCGGTCGGGAGGCCGTGGCGATGACCGTGAGCCCGGTGAGCTTCCTTGCCAGTTGAATTAGAATCGAACCAACGCCCCCCGCGCCGCCGATGACAAGCAGAGTGCCCATTTCCGCTTTGCTGCCCCGGAGCACCCCAAAGCGGTCGAACAGGAGTTCCCAGGCCGTGATCGTCGTGAGCGGCAGAGCGGCCGCGCGTGCAAAATCGAGGCTTTTCGGCTTCCGACCGACGATTCGCTCGTCGACGAGATGAAATTCCGCATTGGTGCCTTGGCGCGCGATCGACCCCGCGTAATAGACTTCGTCGCCCGGCTTAAAGAGAGCGGCCTCCGGACCGACTTCCTTCACGACTCCGGCAGCATCCCATCCGAGGATTTTGTACTCCCCTTTGACGGGTTGCGCTCTCATCCGGACCTTCACATCGACCGGGTTGACTGAGATCGCCCGAATTTCGACCAGCAGATCGCGATTCTCCGCACGAGGCACCGGGAGTTGAATATCCAGCAGTGCGGACGGATCTTCGATCGGGAGTGAATCTTTGTATCCGATTGCTTTCATAATGATTTCTCTTTCCGATCAACCATGGCACAAGGAAACCGAGCGTGTAAATGCGCAGAGTTGAAGCAAAAGAGAATGTTATGGCGAAACCAGTCATTTCAGGAGCCGCTCACGGGGAGGCTCGGAAGGAAGATTTCATTTGAAAAGGATCGAACAGGGCGTGGGTTTCTTCGGAGGGTCGTGAGCGTTGCAGGCCCGGCCGGTTGCTTGACACGGATCGATTGGTAGACTCGTGTCATGAAAACTCACGATGCGATCACGATCCTGGACCATTTCGCGTGCGCCCTGTTGCCGGTTGCATTGCAGATGAACAACGGAAATATGAGCGGCGCAGTCAAGGATTCGTACGAAGGCGCCTTGGAAATGTTACGGCAGCGGGCGGGTTTTCATGCGCGAACATTGGAGGAGAGCCTGACCTGGTCCGGAGAGATCGATCCAGAGGCATTTAACAATTGTGTCATTCGCCTGGGTCGTAGTTCCGGCGAGGAGAGCTAGTCATGCGCTCAGTGGCAATGGCGTGCGTCCGACTTGTGCTGGCGGGCTGTGCCGCGCTCACTTTCTGCGGTTCATTTTACGCCAAAGCCAGTGACTTCGACGACCAGCGAGCCGAGAAGATCCTTGGCCAGATGACCCTCGAAGAGAAGCTGGCGTACATCGGTGGGATCCGCGCGATGTCGATCCGGCCGATTCCGAGGCTCGGACTTCCGGAGATTCGGATGTCGGATGGCCCGCTCGGCGTAAGACAGGACAAACCGAGTCCGCGGTACCCGGCGGGAATTTTACTGGCAGCGAGCTGGAACCGCGACCTTGCTCAAATGGAAGGAGTTTCGATGGGCCGTGATTGTCGAGCACGCGGGATCCACATTTTGCTGGCGCCAGGGGTGAACATCAATCGGCTACCGATCTGCGGTCGCAACTTCGAATATCTTTCAGGCGAAGATCCGTATCTGGCTTCCCAGATGGTTGTCCCGTTTATTCGCGGGGTCCAGAGCCAGGGCGTGACGGCCACGGTGAAACACTTTGCCGCAAATAATCAGGAGATCAATCGAATGAACATCAACGTGATCGTTGGTGAGCGTGCGTTGCGAGAGATTTATTTGCCTGCGTTCGAGGCGGCAGTTCGCGTCGCGAAAGTCGGTGCGGTGATGGATGCATACAACAAAGTCAATGGCGCGTTCTGTACGGAAAACAGGTTCTTGAATGAGACACTGCTGAAAGAGGAATGGGGATTTGACGGCGTCCTGATGTCGGACTGGGGCGCGACACATAGCGCGCTTGGGCCGGCTAAAGCAGGTCTGGACCTCGAAATGCCATCCGGGTTTTGGATGAATTCGAACAATCTGCTTCCGGCGATCCGAAGCGGAGAAATCACAGAGCAGCAGATCGACGATAAGGTGCGCCGGATCTTGCGATTGATTGTCCGCATGGGGTATTTGGATCGTCCGCAGCTTGATTCGTCGATTTCTCCGAATGCCGAGGAGAGCGGGACGGTCGCCCTGGCGATTGCTGAAGAAGGGATTGTGTTATTGAAAAACGAGGGAAAAACATTGCCGCTCGACCGGGACCGTACAAAACGAATTGCAGTTTTCGGCCCCGATGCGCACCCCGGTGTTCCCGCGGGTTGGGGGAGTTCGTACGTCCACCCGTTTTACGCGGTGAGCGTGCTTGACGGGCTGATGAACAATCAAGGGTCGCGGATGACTGTGGATTACTTCGGCGTCGGGGTCGGAAACTTTGGGACCTCGGAGTTCGCACATGAAGATCACACCGGGCATCTGGTGGAGGGCTTGAACGGGGAGTACTTTCCCAATCTGGAGCTTTCAGGAAAGCCGGTGATTGAACGCACCGATCGCAGAATTAATTTCGATTGGTCAGGAGAAGAATCGGAGCGACGCGGGTTGCCGCTGAAATTCACCGTGCGGTGGAGCGGTGTAATCTTGAGCAACTCTTCGTCGTTGCATGTATTCCGTGCGAGAGCGGATTCCGGGATCCGGGTTTACGTCGACGACAACCTTATCATTGACGACTGGGCTGATCATGCGGCGCGCCCGGATACCGCGACGCGGTATCTCAAATCGGGGCAAAGCTACCGGCTCCGAATTGAATACAAGAACAGCGGCGGCGGCGGCGCGATTGCGCAATTCGGGTGGGCGTCCCTTACGGTGCCGGAGGTGATTCGGGATTACGATGCGGCCGTTGTGTGCGTCGGGTTCGACAACGGAAATGAAGGCGAGGGCCTTGATCGGACCTTTGAGCTGCCGGATGCACAGGATGAATTGATCATTGGGGTCGCCGACAAGAATCCGCGGACAATAGTCATTCTGAATTCAGGTGGGAACGTTGATATGCGTCGCTGGCTCGGGAAAGTCCCGGTGCTTTTGCATGCCTGGTATCCAGGGCAGGAAGGAGGCAATGCCGTAGCGAAAATTCTGTTTGGCGACGTCAATCCTTCCGGCAAACTGCCTGTCTCTTTTGAGATCAGGCAAGACGATAATCCGGCCTTTAAATCGTACCCGTCCGACACTACCGGCAAAAACGTCCGCTATGACGAAGGCATTTTTGTTGGATACCGAGGTTACGATCATCATGGGATAAAGCCCCTGTTCCCTTTCGGATTCGGTCTCTCGTACACCCAGTTCGAGTACTCGAATCTGCGGGTCGAACCGGGCGATCCTGCGGACCCGTGCAACGTGAACGTTTCGTTCGATGTCCGTAACACTGGCCAAGTGGCCGGCGCCGAAGTTGCCGAACTCTACGTTGGTGCGATCCAACCGCAGATCGAAAGGCCGGTGAAAGAGCTGAAGGGTTTCACGAAACTGCTGTTGCAACCCGGAGAATCGAAGAGAGCGATCTTCGCACTTGATCGCCGGTCGTTTGCGTACTTCTCACCGGCTGCTCGACGATGGAAGACCGACCCTGGGATGTACGAGATTTCTGTGGGCGGGTCGTCGCGCGACCTCCCGCTCCAGCAAAAGTTCGAAATCACGCATGTGAATTAGTCCGGCCATTGCCTGAGGGCTCGCCGCCAGGCCATCTCCGGGCTATTTTAGCCGCTTGACTTGAAGCCTTTGATTCTTTGCTGTCTCTGCGTTTTTGTGAGAGATGCTTTTGAGCGAGGAAGAGACCTTGGACCGGGTGCTGGAATCGGTCAGCCGACTGGGTACTGAGAACGTTTCGATTTGGGAAGCGGGGAACAGGGTGCTCGCTCAGGAAATCGTGGCGACGGTCGGTTTGCCACGGTTCGACAACTCAACCGTCGACGGCTATGCGGTGCGTGCCCGGGACGCAGTCACTGGATCAACGCTGGCGATTGCGGGGGAGCAGGCTGCCGGGCCCGACCGAGGGTTGAGCCTTGGCGATGGTGAGGCGATCCGGATATTGACCGGTGCTCCGATTCCGAAAGATGCGGACGCCGTCGTCATGCAGGAAGATGTCGACCGGAGCGAGAAATCCATTCTCGTTCGCGACGGAGTGGATCGCGGCGAAAATATCCGGGGGCGTGGCGGCGACCTTTGCGAGGGGCAGACGGTTGCACGAATCGGTTCGCTTTTGAATGCACCGATTCTTGCTGCAATCGCTTCGCAAGGATTACGCGAGTTGCCGGTTTTCAAGCGTCCTCGCGTCGCCGTGATTGCGACCGGGAACGAGTTGCGTTCCCAGGGTGAACCGCTGGGTCCCGGCGAAATCTATGACACGAATCGACTCTTGCTCGCCCAGCTTGTCGAGGCGTCTGGTGCAACTGCCGAAGTGTTCGATATTGTTCAGGATACGGAGGAAGCGCATCTCCGGAGTTTTGAGGAGGCGCGGGCTTACGATGCGATTGCGGTTGCCGGTGGGGTGTCGGTCGGCACCAAAGACCTGGTCAAACCGACCCTCCAGAAGCTCGGCGCAACGCTGGATCTCTGGCGAGTCTCGATTAAGCCGGGCAAACCGTTCATGTTCGGCCGCAGCGGAAATACCCTCATCTTTGGATTGCCGGGTAATCCAGTCTCTGCGTTCGTCACATTCCTGCTTTTTTCGCGCCCGGCACTTTGGAAACTGGGAGGGCGAACCGCGTGGGCGTTGCCGCATGCAACGGCGCGTTTGACCGAGAAACTGATTAACACGGGTGACCGGCCACATTATCTGCGGGGCATCTACGAGGGAGGAACGTTCCGTCCCGTCGGCCGTCAGGAGTCACACGCTCTCTACGGGCTGTCGCTGGCAAACGCTCTTTGCCGCGTTGAACCGGACCAGACGATTGCCGCAGAATCCTTTGTGGATGTGATTCCAGTTTAGCCTGAGCTTTCCCGGAACGAGATGCAACTGTCTTGACGTGAGTAACTTAGCTACTCCGAAATTGGGTTGCTAACGCTGGGCGCCGGCAGGATAGTGCCAAACCATGGTTGCAATTAAGGCAGGATACGATCTGGCGGCCGAAGTTCTGGAACTTAAAAGAGAACGGAACGCGATTATTCTCGCTCACAATTACCAGGTCCCTGAAATTCAGGATCTTGCCGATTATGTCGGGGACTCTTTGGGTCTCAGTTATAAAGCCAGGGAAACCGATGCGGACGTCATAGTGTTCTGCGGGGTCCATTTCATGGCGGAGACGGCAAAGATTGTTAACCCGACAAAGAAAGTCATTTTGCCGGACTTGGACGCGGGCTGTTCACTGTCCGAGTCATGTCCAGCGGAGAGCCTTGAAAAATTCCTTCAACAAAACGCGGATAAGAATTACTACGTGATCGCCTATATCAATTGCAGTGCAGGGGTCAAAGCGCTCTCGGACATAATCTGTACCAGCGGCAATGCGGTGAAGGTCGTTGCGAACGCTCCGGTCGATCGCAACATTCTTTTTGTCCCGGACCAGAACCTGGGGAGTTGGGTGATGGAAAAAACCGGCCGGCAAATGGATCTCTGGCGAGGAAACTGTTACGTGCACGTTGAATTCACGAAGAACAGTATCACCGCGATTCGCGATCGTTACCCGGCCGCGCCGGTGGTCGCGCATCCGGAATGTACGATGGCCGTCCGGATGCTGGCCGACGAGGTATGTTCGACGGAAAAAATGGTCACCTTTTGCCGCGAATCGAGCGCCGGCGCGTTTATTATCGTGACGGAATCGGGCATGCTCCACCGGCTGAGGAAGGAGATCCCGGGGAAGACATTTATTGCTGGTCCGACGGAGACGTGCGCTTGCGCGGACTGCCGGTTCATGAAGAAAAACACATTGGAGAAGCTACGCGATTGTCTGGCGGATCTGGAGCCGGAGATCGTGCTCCCGGAGGCAGTTCGGCGGAGGGCTGAGCTTCCGATTGTGCGAATGTTAGAGCTCAGCCGTTGAATAGGGCCTCTGCCGTTGTTGTTGGAGCCGGGCCGGCCGGGCTACGGGCCGCCGAAGTGATTGCCGGGAAGGGGATTAGCGCGACAATTTTTGAGCAGAAAGCTTCACCTGGCCGAAAATTCCTCGTTGCAGGACGCGGTGGCTTGAATATCACGCACTCTGAGCCGGTTCAGGATTTTGCAGCCCGGTACGATCTCCCTGAGCGCTGGGAGACCATGCTTGCCCACTTTTCGCCGGACGACCTTCGCAAATGGTTTGCACGCCTGGGCGTCGACACATTTGTCGGGACAAGTGGCCGAGTCTTTCCGCGCAACACGCGAGCCCCGGTCATTCTGGAGCTCTGGTTGCAACGACTGGCTTCGCTTGGAGTCGATTGCCAGGTCGGGCGGCGTTTCCACCGCTTGCAAACCCGTGGCGCTTACGAAGTTGTATTTGAGCAGGGAGCGGCGTTTCAGGCGGTGGCTGCCGATGTCGTTGTGTTTGCGTTAGGAGGCGCATCCTGGCCTCAGACTGGATCAGATGCGCTTTGGATTGACGAGTTTCGGCGACTTGGAGTCCGTGTGAACGATTTTCTACCAGCAAACGTCGGCTGGGAAAGGAAATGGTCCGAAAAATTCTTAAGCGTCGCCGACGGGAAGCCGCTGAAGAATCTCCGGGTCACTGCCCGCGATAGATCGGTCAGGGGCGAACTGATGATTACCCGGTACGGATTGGAAGGAGGAGCGATCTATTCGCTGACGCGCGAACTTCGCGCCCGCCCGGAAATCGAGATCGATTTCAAACCCGATACCACGTCCGAGGCCCTCCAAAGCCGACTCCGAAACGATCCGGGGTCGAGAGACGAAATCCTTGGAACGCTGCGATTGAGCCTTGCCGCGGCTGCGTTCATTGAAGAGGTCGCTCGCCCAAAGAATCCAGACGATTGGGTTTCGGTGGTAAAACGATGTCGAGTTGAGATGGAACGTCCTCGGCCGATTTCGGAAGCGATTTCTGCTGCGGGCGGTGTGCCGTAGGATCAGATGAATGACGATCTGATGCTGCGTTCTCTTCCCGGGGTCTTTTGCGCCGGAGAAATGATCGATTGGGAAGCCCCAACAGGCGGCTACCTTTTGCAAGGTTGCTTTGTGACGGGCACAATTGCTGGAGACGGCGCTGCGAAGTGGATTGCGAATGCTCGCCAGCCGTGACAGCTTTGGCGACTGTATCATGAGTACCGAACTTCAGATTGGTGATCCCGCTCCCGACTTCAAGGCCACGGCGGTCGGCGGCATTTACGGTGGTGGCCAGGAAGTGAAGCTGTCGAATTTTAAAGGCTCGCCGCTGGTCCTTTATTTTTACCCGAAGGATGATACCCCGGGTTGCACCGCTCAAGCCTGCGAGCTGCGTGACAGTTGGCGCGAGCTCCAATCCAAAGCTGAACTTTTCGGCGTGAGTGTCGATAGCATCCAGAGTCATCTTGAATTCATCGAGAAACATGGATTGCCGTTTCCGTTGCTAAGCGATCCGGAGAAAAACATCGTGAACGCTTATCACGTTTGGGTCGAGAAAAGCATGTACGGGAAAAAGTACATGGGCACCGAGCGCACGACTTACGTGATCGGGCCCGACCAGAAGATTAAAGCAATTATGAAGAACGTGAAACCGACGGGACACGTCGCAAAAGTGTTAGAGGTTCTCGCCGCGTGAATCGCGCGGCGACGGCTGAAAACGCTCTTTTGAACAGCACGGTTCTCAAAACGGAAACGAGAGATTGATGAACCGGCAATCGCTTCTTTCTATCTACGAAAAGCTGGAAGCCCTCATTTCAAAATTGCCCGGCCCGCTTCAGAACGCGGTGTCGGGTGAATTGCGGCCGATCAAGCAAATCTTCCTGGCACAACGGCTTGCGAGGATTGCCCTCGTCGGCAAGCCGGCTGCCAACGCTTCCGCTCTGTTCTCCGCGCTTGTTGGAAGTGACCTTGAATTGGTCGATATCCAGCCGCCCAGTGGCTGGGCTACCTACGAACTGCGAGGGCGAGGAGGATTCAAAGTGCTTGATGCCAGGCGGTTGAATGAAACCAGTCTCGCATGGAGCGCCCTGACTGCCGCTATCTCCGAAGAATGCCCCGATCTGTTTGTGTTCCTCGTTGATGGCACCCGGCCGCTCGATCTGGGCTTGGAATGCGAGCAGACTGTCCGCTTGCTCGATTTATTGGAATCGCGCCACCAGTCGAAAGCCGGGTTGATTGGAGTAATTGATTTTCCCAGCGCTACGCCACCCGACGTCGTGGAAGCGCGCCGGCTTGAATTGCAAGCCTGGCTGACCGGGCCCGGGAAATTGTCCTCGCATTTTGTCAAAAGCACTGCGGTCTGTTCGTTTGTCAGGTTCAGAGTCGACGGATCGATCGATCCGGACCGCGACGAGCGCCAAAACATCCAGACGCTCGGCGAGCTCTTGACACGCGAATTGCCCGGCGAGGCACAAGTTGAATTGGCGCGCCTCGTCAGGGCAAAAGAGATCCAATTGGAGATTGCCAACCATCTGGTGCGCTCAATGACAACTGTTTGCGCTGCAATCGGTTTTCAGCCTATCCCATTTGCCGATTTTCCAGTTCTCGCAACCCTCCAATTCGCCATGGTCTCCGGTATTATGCACGTGAGCGGGCGCGAACTCGGATTGAAATCTGCCGCCGAATTCTTCGCGGCACTCGGGGCCAATATCGGCGTCGGCCTGGTGTTCCGAGAGACCGCGCGTGCCGCTGTGAAGCTCTTGCCGGGATGGGGGAATGCGATCTCCGGCGGGATCGCAGGCGCCGGGACCTACGCCATCGGCCGGTCTGCGACTGCATACTTTGTGGAAGGGATCTCGATCACAGAGGCACGCCGGATTTTTCGCGGTCCGGGGTCGCCCAGAGTGCGGGAGGGCGCTCAATCCGCACCCTGAAACAGTCTAAAAAATATAAGGCACCGGTTGTGAATAACCTGTGAAGAACTCTGGGATACGCAAGAACATCTCCCGAGCGCTCTCGTGCAGCAGAATATTTGCCAAGTGAAAATAAGTGAAATCATGTCATTGTTGGATTCGCTTGGAGCTTCACCACGTAAATCGTTGGGGCAGAACTTCTTACATGATAAAAATCTAGCTGCTTGGATCGTTGAAAAACTTGGGATGGATCCCCGGGATCATGTGTTGGAAGTCGGGCCGGGGCTGGGTGCTTTGACCGAACAAATATTGCTTTTTGGGGTGTCGACAACTTTGCTTGAAAAGGATCGTGCGTTCTCAAAGTACCTTCACGAAAAGTTCAATGCGCCGAAAGTTGAAATAATCCAGGGAGATGCTCTCGATTACGATACGCGCGTCGATTTCTTGCGGCAGCCGGTCAAGGTGATCGGCAATCTGCCTTATTGCGTATCGTCACCGATATTGTTCCATTTCGCGTCAGAACCGTGTCCGTATGAGCGCATGCTTTTTACCGTGCAGCGGGAGATGGCCGATCGGTTGAGTGCGCGCCCGGGCACAAAGGAATACGGAAGCGTAAGCGTCATCGTCCAGCGGCAATGGCGGGTGGCCAGGCTGAAAATATTACCTCCATCCGTATTTCTTCCGCAGCCCCAGGTCGATTCTGCCGTCGTCTCGCTGGATCGAAGACGACCTCGTGAACTCGAGGATGCAGATGGGATAAAATTCTCGGAAATCGTGAAAGCCGGTTTTTCGGAGCGACGCAAACAGGTGCGAAAACTCCTGACCCGTTTCGGACCGGCTGATCGGATCGACTTTGCGTTGAGCGATTCGGGACTCCCATTCACCGCACGTGGGGAGGAGATTTCGCTCAATCAGTGGATACGGATTGTAAATATTCTTCAACCCATCGTCGTGTACGGGGGAGATCCCAACGAGTTGTTGACAGTGGTTGACGAGAATGATGAACCGGTTACGCCCCATAGCCGGGCAGCGATTCATCGAGAGAACCTGCTTCATCGTGCAGTGCATATTCTGCTCGTAAACGACAAGGGTGAACTCCTTCTGCAGAAGCGGTCCTATCGAAAGGATAGATTTCCCGGGTGCTGGGATTCGAGCGCATCGGGTCACGTTAATGCGGGCGAATCGTACCTGGATTGCGCGACGCGCGAGTTAGAGGAGGAAATCGGAGCACAAACCAATCTTATTGAGCTGGGCAGCGTCCCGGCTTCTCGAGCGACGGGCCACGAGTTCATTCAGATCTTTGGAGGGACCCATGATGGTCCGTTCCATTGGAATCCGCACGAGATTGAAACGGGCGGATTTTTCCGGCTCGAAATGATCAACGAGTGGATCAAGGCGCGTCCGACGGATTTCGCTTCAGGCTTTGTCGAGTGCTACCGCACCGTCCGTGAAAGCCTGGCTACTATGGCTAAAGCGCTATAGGCGCGGCCAGGCACGCATCCGGAATCCCGAATGCATCGACCAGTTGCACTGCTTCGTGCCGAACTTCAGCGCAAAGTTTGTCGACCTGCTTCGAGATAGCTCTCGATTTGAGTCCGCTCATTGCACCGTGCTCAATGTACCATCCCTTGTGTCGTTCGATCTGCTTAAGAGCGAACAAATCGCACATCCGCTTGAGAACCGGTTTCAACGAGTTTGGCTGTGCCGAGTTCATTACAGAAATGAATCGATAAAGAATGACCCAATCGATGTGGGCATGCGCGAGCTCGAGGAGCTCGCGCTGCATCTGCGCAAATGCAGTGAATGGATCTGACCCCTTTTTCGAGATGCGTCGGCGGAACTCCTTCGCCGCGGCAAACAGCGTTTCGGATTCGCGAAATCTGAACATCTCGGCAAGGAAATTGGTGTCGCGAAGGTGGCTATGGGAGACGTTCAGTGTCAGACGGGGATTGCGCTTAGCGATCGCGGACAATCGATGGCCGACAAAGAAACCGGCCAGCTGCGCCGGGCGCATTTCCTTAAGCTTGTCCTTGAACTCGCTTAAGAGATTCTTGGCAACCAGCTGCATAAGGACAGTGTTATCCCCCTCAAAAGTCGTATAGATGTCAACATCCGCTTTCAGGGCGCAGATGCGGTTTGCGGCAACGTATCCCTCGCCTCCGCAGGCTTCGCGGCAGGTTTGAATTGTTTGAGTCGCATTCCAGGTGGCGACA
>CAZMNG010000053.1:0-11554 GCA_964567505.1 uncultured Chthoniobacterales bacterium | reverse complement strand
ACCGATCGAAAACGGTCAGCATTCTCGTCGCCTGAAGCATGATTACGGGTCTCATTCGGCAAGGGAGTTCCATTAAAAACGGTACCTTGCTCTCGCCGAGCCAACAATGAATGTGCCTGTTACGATAACGCGCAACAAATTTTTATATTGAACACGGCAAATACAATATCCTAGAAATATTTTAGCTCGAGTGTGGAAAAAAGAATCGCCGCCGTCCGAGCGCCCCCGAATTCCTTCCATAGAATCCATGAATCATTTCAGTGTATTTAAACCGCGGGTGCTGGTTGGCATTGGCCTTGCGGTGACTGGTGCAGCGATTTACACGCTAAGTATTCCGAATGTTGATGGGGGTCCGCAAGCCGCGCCACAGAAGCCGGCGGAAAGCAACTCTCTCTCTGGCGCGACGTTGTATGCCATCAACTGCAGCCGCTGCCATCAGGAACGGTATCCCACTGAATTCACTGCGGCCAGTTGGAAAACCATCATGATGCACATGCGCGTGCGGGCTAACCTGCCCGCGGCGCAGGCCAAGGAGATCCTCAAGTATCTCCAGGAAGACGCCGGAAACTAGGAAGAGCAGGAATTAACGCGGATGAAAATTGGTTCCAAAATTTTCGGCCTGTTCGCAGCCGGCTGCGTGATGGGCATCGCCCTGCCGCCGCGGGTGGCTGCTGAGGTGAGCGACGACGATTTCAATGCGTTGAAGGCTGAGGTCCAACAGTTGAGCGAGAAAGTGCAAAAACTGGAGGAGACGCACGAGGAAGACCAGAAAGTACACGAGCAGGACCAGCAGAAAATCCAGCAACTGCAACAACAGGTCGGGGAAACGCAAAAGGCCGCTACCGAGGCGCAACAGGAAGCCGGAACGGCGGCTCAGATGACGCTGAAGCTAGATCAACTCCAGGAGCAGGTCGCGGAAACGCATAAGACCGCTGCCGAGGCGCAACAGGAAGCCGGAACGGCGGCTCAGATGAAGCTGAAGATAAATCAACTGCAAGAGCAGGTCGGGGAAACGCAAAAGACCGCTGCCGAGGCGCAACAGAAAGCCGAAGCGGCGGCCCAAGTGCAACCGGTTGCGCCTGTCCCCGGCGGAGCTCTCGCGACGCACAACTTCACACTGGCCGGAGACGCGGAGGTCCAATTCGGCAAGATCGCCGGGCAGCACAGCGCGTTTATTTTGGCCGACTATGCGCCGATCTTCCTGTATCGGGCTGGTGACAACGTCCTCTTCGAAGCCGGTTTCGACATCGGGTTGCAGAACGGCGCGGTCACGCTGGCGAACGGACAAACGGGAAACAGCGGCGTTCAGACCTCGATAGATCTTAGTTTCGCCACGATAGACTATCTGCTTAATGATTACGTGACAGTCGTCGCTGGCGAGATGTTGCTGCCTTTGGGTACCTACTCTGAGCGAAATGCGGGTTGGCTCAATTTGGTACCGGATGATCCCTTGCCGCGTGCGGTCCTGCCGGAAAGCGGAATCGGCGCCCAGTTCCGGGGGTCCATTCCGATAGGGCAAACCGGGCAGATGGTTACCTATTCCTTGTACGGCACGAACGGACCGGGATCAGTAGACGGTACCGGAAATGCAACCTACGCTGATAGCAGTGGCAACGTGTTGCCCAATATCGACTTTGGTAACGTCGGCATTCAGTCCAACGGGAATACAGCGAATGAGCATGCGGCGGTCAGTGGCGGCGGCCGGCTCGGGTGGTTCTTCCCGCTCAAACCCAACTATGATCTGGAACTGGGCATTTCGGGTGAGTCGGGTCCCTGGAACAACCAAGGGAACCAACTCTGGTCGGCCATCGTTGCCGACGCCGCTCTGCACATCAGCCCGTACTTTGAAGTTAAGGGCGAATATATCAATACATGGTGGCAGACCAGCAACATGGGTACCCTTGCTCCACGGGGCTGGTGGATCCAGCCGGCCTTCAAGCTGGCAGCTTTGAATCAGAACCTGAATCTCCCTTTTATAAACAACCTTCAATTGGTCAGCCGCTTTGATTGGGTGGATGACGGTCTCGGGACGAGAACGCAACGCGAAACTGCCGGATACGTCTACTATCTTACTAACACGCTGTTGTTAGAGGGTGACTACGAATGGTTGCACAGCGTGGGCCCCGCTAAGGTACCAAACAGCAAATATGTGTTCCAACTCTCTCTCGGATTTTAGATAAAAGGAAATTCGATTATACCAATGAAAACCAAACTCTTCACTATCCTCCTTGGTCTGGCTGCGTTCGCCGTGATCGGCGTAGGCTTCGCGCTCGCCCAGGCACTTGACGCTGAAACACAAGCGCGCATCTCACGCTTTGAAAAAGGCCCGGCGACAGTCGATGTTTCCAAATACCCGCCTGCGATCCAGCAAGACTACGAAGTGTTTACGCAGAAATGCTCGCAGTGCCACAAGCTGAGCCGCCCAATTAACTCTGATTATGCGCTGCCCGATGAATGGTCGCGATATGTCCACCGGATGATGAGCAAGCCCGGCTCGGGCATTGACGGGGGCTCAGGCAAAAAGATTTACGAATTCCTTGTGTACGACTCCAGTGTC
Source organism: uncultured Chthoniobacterales bacterium (assembly GCA_964567505.1). Lineage (GTDB taxonomy): Bacteria > Verrucomicrobiota > Verrucomicrobiia > Chthoniobacterales > JAFAMB01 > JAFAMB01. Next base: position 8,997 of record CAZMNG010000053.1, on the reverse strand, counting down.
CGCAAGAAGGCGATGGTTGACGCGAAACTGGCGAAGGCCTCACCTGCCGACAAGGCCGCTGAGGAAGCAAAGATCAAGGAAGTCCACGACAAGTACGACCACTAGTAATCCGCTCGCGGAGAACTACTTTACTGGAATGCGTACAACCTATCCGGTCGAATTGCCGGACGTGAGCTATTTCGACCGGCAAGTCCTCTGCCGAGAGGGATGTCCGGTTCACACGGACTCCGGCGGTTACGTGCAGGCCATCGCGGAGGGTCGGTACGAGGAGGCCTATATCATCGCCCGCGCGCCGAACCCCTTTGCGTCCATCTGCGGCCGTGTGTGCGCCGCGCCGTGCGAGGCGAAATGCCGGCGCGGAGCGCTGGACGCATCGATATCGATCCGCGCCTTAAAAAGGTTCGTTTGTGAAAAATTCGGCGTTGAATCGGACAACTTCGATCTCGGCCGCGTCTATCCCGAACTGCGCGATCCGCGTCGCGAGCGCATCGGCGCTGGCCGAAAAGTGGCGGTAGTTGGCGCTGGGCCCGCCGGTATGTCGTGCGCACACGAATTGGCGTTGATGGGGTTTTCTCCAACGGTATTCGAGGCGCAGAATGTGGCAGGCGGAATGTTGGTGCTCGGGATACCCGAATACCGATTGCCGCGCGAGATCATCCAGGCGGAAATCGCCGCGATTGAATCGCTCGCCGTGGAGATTCGCTTGAACAGCCGGCTTGGCCGTGAATTCTCATTCGCGGACCTGAAACAACAGGGTTACGAAGCTGTGTTCCTGGGCATTGGCGCGCACAAAAGTCGCGAGTTGGCTATCGAGGGTGTGCAACTCGACGGTGTGCTACGGGCGATCGACTTCCTGCTGAACGTCAATCTTGGGTACCGCATGACACTCGGGCGCAAGGTCGTCGTCATAGGCGGCGGCAATGTTGCCTTCGACGCGGCGCGTTCGGTCGTCCGCCAGACGGAAAAGTTTGCGGGGATGAGCGAGGGAGAATTACGTGAGGCGTTGCGCCGGGCTGCGGCGGCTTTGGAGGAGTTAACCACGCGTGAACCGGCAGCACCCGACGAGGTGCGGCTCGCGTTAGATGTGGCGCGTGAAGCCATTCGCAAGGGTGTGCCAGAGGTCCACATGTATTGTTTGGAGAACCTCGACGAAATCCCAGCCGCACGGGAGGAGATCGAAGAGGCGGAAAAGGAAGGCATCCGGCTCCACACGCGCTTCGGCCCGAAGCGGATCCAAGGTAGCGACGGCAAGGTCACCGGCATTGAGCTGATCAAGGCCAGCCGAGTTTTCGACGAAAACCGGCGGTTTAATCCGCAGTTCATCGAGGGCAGCGAAGAGGCAGTAGCTTGCGATACAGTCGTCCTAGCCATCGGTCAGTCGCCAGACCTTTCCTGGATCAGCCCAGAAGACAACCTGAAGTTGACGCCGCGGGGCACGATTCAGACCGATCCGCAGACGCTGGCTACATCGCGTCCCGATGTGTTTGCTGGCGGCGACGTGGCTTTTGGCCCGCGAATCATCATCACTGCTGTGGCCGAGGGCAAAAGGGCGGCCAATTCGATTGCGAAGTTCCTCACCGGCCGCGTTCCGGTCGAACCGCGCAAGGCGCGTGTGACCATTTACAACACGCTCAAATATCGGATGAAGCCTGATTACGAAAAAATCGTCCGCCGTGCGCCGCCGTCGCTACCGCTGGACCGCCGGATCGGCATCGCGGAAGTGGAAAAAGGTTACCCAGAACTCGAAGCGCGACAACAGGCGGACCGCTGCTTGAAGTGTCACATCGGGCCGGTGTTTGACGGCGACGAATGCATCCTCTGCGGTGGGTGCGCCGACATCTGTCCGGAATTCTGCCTGCGCCTGGTGGATGTCGTCGATTTGCGAGGTGACGAAAAGTTGGAAGCCGCGCTACTTGCTCGTTACGGCTGCGTGCCAGGGCGCGGCGAGCAGGGCGCAATAATTAAGGACGAGACTCGTTGCATCCGCTGCGGCTTGTGCGCCGCTCGCTGCCCCACGGGCGCGATCACGATGGAGCGCGTCGAGTTGGTCCAAGTTTGACATGAATCCTATCAGTCCGGACGAGCAAGTTTCCCGACGCGGTTTTTTTCAACTCACTCTCGGCTGGATTGCGGCTACGTTCGCCGCCTGTGCATCGGCTGTAGGGGCCGTGCGTTTTCTTGTACCGAACGTGCTCTTCGAACCCAGCTTGCGCTTCAAGGCCGGCAAGCCGGACGATTACCCGGACAATTCAGTGACGTTCTTGGAAGATGAACGCGTGTTTCTAGTCCGCCAAGGCAACACGTTTCGCTGTATGTCGGCGGTCTGCACCCACCTTGGTTGCACAGTCGACCGCACCGGCCAAGGTTACCATTGCCCTTGCCACGGCAGCGTGTTTGACGACGAGGGCGGTGTCAAAAGTGGTCCGGCGCCCCGCGCGTTGGAGTGGTTTTCGGTGACGCTGAGCAAGGACAACCGGCTGCTGGTGGACAAGAACCAGCGTGTCAACGCGGATAAATATCTCGTCTTGTGAAGGTCCCTCCGCCCCAACGGATCTGGGAATGGTTCGAGCGCACGCGCGTGGGCCGTTCGATCTTTCGTGTCGGTTTGCCGCAGAGCAATCTGGAGCGCGCGCAAGCGATGGTTTCCAGTTTTCTGCTCCACATGCAGCCGGCGAAAGTTAACCGCCACTCGCTACGCGCCTCCTACTCGCTCGGACTAGGGCTGACTTCGCTCTACCTTTTCCTGATCCTAACCGTGACAGGGGTGCTTTTGATGTTCTACTACGTGCCCAGCACAGATCACGCCTATAACGTGATGAAAGACCTGCAGTTCGTTGTCTCTGCCGGCTTGATCCTCCGCAATATGCACCGATGGGCGGCGCATTTGATGGTGATCTTCGTGCTGCTGCATTTGTGCCGTGTGTTCTACACCGGTGCTTACAAACGGCCACGCGAGTTCAACTGGGTGCTCGGCGTCGGCCTGTTCCTGCTCACCCTCGGACTTAGTTTCACAGGCTATCTCCTGCCGTGGGATCAACTCGCTTTTTGGGCGATCACCGTCGGCACGAATATCGCCGCCTACGCGCCGTACGTCGGCCCTAACCTGAAATACCTGATGCTCGGTGGAAACGTTGTCGGCCAGGAAGCTCTGATCCGGTTTTACGCGTTGCATGTGATCGTGCTGCCGGCGATAGCAGGCTTCATGATTGCCGTCCATCTCTGGCGCGTGCGCAAGGACGGCGGGCTGTCACGCCCGGACGAGGCGGGAGACACCATCCAGCAGCTGGAGCTTGGCCAGTTACCGACCAACAAGACCTACGGTTTGATGGAATTGGCCCGTGGTACGACACCGCAAGTCGGCCGGAACCCTGAGGACGAGGTATTCGCGTGGCCGCACCTGATTTTCCGCGAATTGCTGCTGTTCCTCTTGGTGGTGGTGGCGGTGTTGTTCCTCGCGATTTTCTGGAACGCGCCATTGGAGGGAATAGCCAACACTGTTCATCCACCGAATCCCGCCAAAGCGCCGTGGTATTTCCTTGGCCTGCAGGAACTCGTGAGCTACTCGGCGTTCTGGGGCGGCGTGGTGGTGCCGGGGCTGCTCGTGACGGCGCTGGTGTTGCTACCCTATATCGATCGCAATGGTAAGGGTGTGGGCCGCTGGTTTGCGCGCGAGCGCGTCGTCGCGAACACGATTTTCACCGTCTGTCTCGTGATCGTCGTTATCCTGACAATCGTCGGGACCCTGTTCCGTGGCCCGAATTGGTCCTGGCAAGAGCCGTGGAAGAAACCGCCTGTGGTGACGGAGACCCAGTGACATGACCGACGGCTCACTTCGTAAATTCTATGGTTGGTTTACCGCGCTTGGGCTACTGGTAGGCGGTCTGGTCGTGCTCGCATACTTCAGAGACGAGGATCGCGAGTGGAAGGATTACCAACACAAATACATCCAAGAGGAGATCCGGCGCGCCTCGACGCCGCAGCAGCGTGAACTGGCCGAAAGAATCCCAGTTCAAATCCACCAAATCCTTCTTCCGGAACTCAACCGCGTGGATCGGTGCACGACCTGCCATCTCGCTGTCGATGACCCGAGTTACGGTGGCTACCCGCAACCGCTCGCTTACCATCCATTGCACGAACAACACCCCGTTGAGAAATTTGGTTGTACCGTCTGTCATCGCGGTCAGGGCCGTGCTACGACCACGGCGGATGCTCACGGCAACGTACCGCACTGGGACGACCCAATGCTGCCCCTTAAATACATCCAGGCTTCGTGCGGCAAATGTCACCAGGCCGCAGACAATCCGGCAGCGCCGGAATTGGCCCGCGGCCAGCAGGTGTTCGAGGACAGCGGGTGCCGCGGCTGCCACAAGCTGGGCGGCGTTGGCGGTTTAACTGGACCCGAACTGGACAAGGTTGGCGCCCGCCATTCGCCGGAATGGCTGAAGGAACATTTCCTTTCGCCGGCTACGGTCACACCTGGATCCGCGATGCCGCCACAAAAATTCTCGGAGACCGACCTGGATGCGATTACTCTCTACATGCTCAGCCAAGTAGGTGAGACGACGCCTGGCTACTACGCGTCGATGAAAGTCATCCCAAGCGTCGCCGAGGGCCAGCGATTGTTCGAGCAGAAAGGCTGCATCGGCTGCCACTCCGTCGCCGGGAAGGGCGGCACGACTGGCCCGGCGCTCGATGACGTAGGGCTGCGGCGCTCGCCCGAGTGGATGATGCAACATTTCCGAGAACCAAAGGCCGTCAGCCCCGGCACGGTTATGCCACAATTTGGTTTCACTGAAGCTGAGGCCCGCGCATTGACGGACTTCCTGGTGCACTTGCGCGAGCAGAACGTCGCATTGAGCCTTCCGTCGGTAATGGACCCGGTGGAGCGTGGCCGCGAAGTTTACCGCAATTACGGTTGCACCGGCTGCCACGGCCCGGACGGGAAAGGCGGCGTGCCTAACCCCAATGCCAAGACCGCCCAACTGGTGCCCGACCTGATCCACGTGGCCGACGGTTATACGAAGGACGAACTGAAGGCGCGTATCCTCAAGGGCCAGCCAGAGATCCCGGCGCTCGACCCCAACCGCCCGCCGCCCCCGCTTTACATGCCGGCTTGGGGCGGCACCATCAAAGACGCTGAAGTCGACGACCTAGTCGCCTACCTCTTCAGCCTGAAACCGAAAGGAGAAGAATCCGGTTTCTAACCGGACTTTCGCAGTCGAGTTGTAGGCGAAAGCTGCTGCCCTTGCTATTCACCCAACTAGCAAAAGCAAGAGCTTTCTCCTACAACTTTTCCGCAATCCATTTTTCTGGAAGGCGAACTGATCGCGTGAAAAAGTTTCTCCCCTGGATCATCAGTTTTCTGTTTCTGGTTTGGGCCATTGCAAAGATGATCCCAGTCAAGGAGCCGCCCGGTCTTGATTTCGAGGGGTTCGGTCAGCTCCCTGTGTTGGTCAATGGTCGGGTAATGCCGATGGATACGTTGGCTCGTCTGTCGTTATTTGGGATGAACCACCACGGAACAAGTACAACTTTCGATGGTAAAGTTCTGTCCCCATCCCGATGGTTGGTGGAAGTTTTCATGATTCCTGAGCACGCGGATGGCGCAAAGGTGTTTGAAGTTACCAATCCCGATGTTCTTGGTCTCTTCGGGTGGCAGGAAACGTCAGCAAAAGCGAACAACTACTCGTTTAATGACTTCAAACCGTTCCTCGGCGAGATTGAAAAACAGGCTGGCTTAGCTGCCGAAACGGAACCTGAAAATCGTAACGCATTCCAGCGGGGCATCATCAAACTGCGCGATGTATTGGGTCTGTACATTCAGTTGTCAAATACGATTCAGGCGGACGACTCGCCCGATTTTGGAAAAGAACTTCAGGCGTTCGCCTCGGTAATTCAACCGGGGATTAAAGCCATTCGGGACAAAGAGGCAAATAGGCCTTTCAACGATCAGGACTTCGAGCACATCCTAATGTTCGCAGAGCGCTATCAGAACCTCGGCAAGCTTAAGTACGCGTACGCGATTCCGAATCCGAATGGGCCCACTGAGAGCGATCGGTGGCAACACATTTCACAGGCGCTTCTGAGCGCCGTTGCGACAGGAATTTTACCTGATCCGGTCATCATCTACGGACGCCTCATCTCAGCCTACCGAAGCGGAGATATGGACGGATTCAATCAAGTTATTCGCGACTATCGTCAGTACCTGGAAAGGACAATTCCTCACGAGGTGAAAAGGTCTCGGCTGGAGTTCTTCTTTAACCAGGCTCAGCCATTTCTGCAGGCAATGGTATTGTATTTGATCGTCTTTCTTTTCGCTGTGGTCTCTTGGCTCAAGTGGCCGAAAACACTTGGCAAAACCGCTGTCATTCTTCTTCTGTTTGCATTTCTCCTTCACACGGCTGGGCTTGCCACAAGGATGTACTTGCAAGGACGGCCGCCGGTCACCAACCTATACAGCTCTGCAATTTTTGTCGGGTGGGGAGCGGTTCTGCTCTGCCTGTTTCTGGAACATTCCTATAGGAACGGAATCGGCAGCGTGTGCGCTTCTGCGATCGGTTTTGTGACATTGTTGATCGCTCAGAACTTGCAGCTCGATGGCGATACGCTCGAAATGCTGCGTGCTGTGCTGGACACTAACGTCTGGCTTGCGACTCACGTCGTCATGGTTACGCTAGGTTACTCCGCAACATTTCTCGCCGGTTTTCTGGGCATTATTTACATCTTTCGCGGATTGCTTACCAAGTCCCTTGATGAGACAACAGCAAAGTCGCTCGGCCGGATGATGTATGGGATCGTCTGCTTCGCCACTTTGTTCAGTTTCGTCGGCACAATCCTTGGCGGTATTTGGGCCGATCAAGCTTGGGGACGTTTTTGGGGTTGGGACCCCAAGGAAAACGGAGCGCTTCTCATCGTGATTTGGAACGCTATTATTCTCCATGCGCGATGGGGGGGCTACGCGCGCGAACGAGGTATCGCCGTCATGACGGTATTTGGTAATATCATTACCAGCCTTTCATGGTTCGGAGTCAACATGCTCGGTATCGGTATGCATTCATACGGCTTCATGGATCAGGCTTTTCCTGTGCTTCTTGCCTTTATCGTAAGTCAGCTCGCGATCATTTCTATTGGTATGGTTCCGCAGAAGTATTGGCGCGGGATTCAGGCGCGGAAGCAGCCAACCGTTGCTGAGCAGCCCACAGCCGTGTCCGCTCGGAGTGCGGTGGTGAAGCAGTGACGGATTTCTCCGATGCGGTTGCGAGTTTCGCAAATGGTGCAAATCTAGGCAGCCCCGTCGGCTAGCGAATCCTCTCTGGGGTTCGTTTCGTGCGCGGATTTCCAACCAATTGCCAGTACTCCTGTTCCTTTTATTGCGTAAGTGAATCTTGTATTGTGCCACTCCAAACGACGATGTTTTTACAATCAAGCGCCATAAAAATATCGCGTGACATGGAAAAACAGCGGCGCCGTGAATGTAAAGCTGTCTAGCCGGTCGAGAATGCCGCCGTGGCCCGGTAACACGCTGCCGGTATCCTTTATCCCGATATCGCGCTTCAGGGCCGACATGGTTACGTCACCGGCGAACCCTGCCCCGCCGATTAAGAACCCCATTCCCAAAGCAGGGCCGACGTCGAAGGGTGTAAAGAATGGAGCGAGCGCGACGGCCGTAGCTGCGCAGGTTGCAACGCCGCCGATCAGACCGGCCCAAGTCTTCCCAGGGCTGATGGCCGGCATCACCTTACGACGCCCAAGACACTTGCCCCACACGTACTGGAACGAGTCGTTGAGCGCGGTGAGCGTCACCAGATAAAAGCAAAGGCCCGCGCCGCCGGTAGCCGTTGGTCGCGTCAGCGGCATGACGAAAAGATAAGCGAGATGGCTCAGATTATAAACGGTGATCATTAGACCCAGGTACAGCGCGCCAAGCGTGATCAAGAAATTTTTCGTCTCCATGGTCAGCACGGTGCCAAAAGCCAGACCGGGGAAGGCGTATACAGGAATAAAAACGGTGAATAGCCCGTACCATTGGATTAAAACCAAACAATATTGCAACGGGATCGCGAGATAGGCACACAACAGCACGCGACGATCCGTAGGCCGCGTCGGTATCAGCCCGAGATACTCCTTGAAAGCCAAAAAGCTGACGATTCCTGTAAAGGCGATCGCGGCCAGCGGTCCCAGTATAAACATAGGAGCTATGACCAGCACGATCCCCCAAAATGTCAGCGTGCGCGCTTTGAGGCCACCGTACTCCTTGTCCGGCTTGATGCGTGTCAGGACAAAGACGACGAGAGTCGCCGCCAGCAGCATGCAAAATACACCGATCAAACCGTAAAGAATGGGCGCGGGCGGCAGCGACACGATCATTGAGCGATTGATTCTTCCCAACGATGCTGACAGGTTAAAACCATCCGACAAGAAGGAATTAGGTTTGGTCAGTCTACACGCAACCCGCGCTCTAGGTCGTAAATGAGCGGAGGAGGGGAATGCAGGCAGAATCAGGGTCGAGAACGCTCACTGACTTAACCGTTGACTAACCTGTCTCAGCCGAACCGAGGGCGGCGAGATGCATAATCCGCTCTTCCGTTGCTTCGGCGCGCGTCAGTTCGCCGGCCAGACGGCCGTGACGCATGACCAGGATGCGATCAGCTAGAGCCAGGACCTCGGGCAGGTCGCTCGATATGACAAGTATGGCAATGCCTTCCCGCGCGAGTTGGTCGAATAGAGTATAGATTTCAGCTTTCGTCCCAATGTCGACCCCGCGAGTCGGCTCATCGACCATCAACACGCTCGGTTCTACGGCCAGCCACTTCGCCAGAAGTACTTTCTGCTGGTTGCCGCCGCTCAAGAGACCGGTGCGTTGCTCCGTTGTCGGTGTGCGCACGCGCAGGCGGGTGATATAGCGTTCAACGAGATCGTTTTCGACTGGACGGTTAACAAATGGACCGATCGCAAGCCGCCGCAACTGCTCGCTGACGCGAAGCGCGAGTTTAGAAT
>CAZMNG010000052.1:0-11609 GCA_964567505.1 uncultured Chthoniobacterales bacterium | reverse complement strand
TTTTCTAGAAGCCCAATCTATGGCGCACAAGCACTTTTCAAGAGCAACTAAGCACAAATTTCGTTGATTTTTGCACAAATCCTGAAACCAGCGCTTCATTTTTCATTTGATCTGATCGTGGGTACCTGGAGCAGCGATGCGAATGTCCCCAGCTACAACGGATCAATCACCAAATTGCGGGTGGTATTCCGTTTTCTGGAGAACGGGCAATTTACGTCGGACTGGGCCTATGCGTTCAATAACGGCAGTACGGAAATCCTCGGTCAGGGAACCTGGACGATCCAAGACGGGGTACTGACCATGCAGGTCGCCCGGTGCCAATCTCATCCGGACGGGTACAACGCGCCTGTCGATTACGGACCAGCGCCACAGTTTGACGATGGCCCAAGCGGTGCAATTACCTTCGTCGACCAAAATACTTTCAGTACCCACGGCTGGACCTTTATACGCAATTAGGTCCACCGGTCATTATTTAATTGGATAGATTCGCCTGCATTTATTACGTGTCAGGCACCTCAATTTTCCACCAAGCCTTGCTGGGCCCGGACGCGATACCGCGCTCTTTCATTCTTTCCAAAACCATCCCGTGAAAAAAAGTACCCGCAAAATACAGCAGCTCGGCGCGTTCGTCCTCCCGCAGGTTGTGATGGTCAGCTTGCTCTGCGACGATTTCGGGAACGTCATGCGGTTTGAGTTTACCAAGGTTATCCGCCAGCTTAACGAGACGCGGTTTCAGAGATTTCCAGGCGTCCGTCAGATTTGGTGAGTTTTTCCAGACCATATTTTCAGGTGTTTATCGGTTGATTTCGGATTGACTAAAGCTATGAAAACGTATTGGTTAATGTTTATCGCAGTTGCGGCGGTTTTTTTACCACTCAGCCAGAACGCTAATGCGTATTGGGTTTACTATCATCATTATAATGGCTACCACCGCGCTTATCGGCATCATGGCGATTGGTACGGCGGAACTGGCACCCGGGTTACTGGTTACCTGGTCCGGTGACGGTTATCGTAGCCCCGAATTGATATGCCTTCTGGCACATTGATATTGCCTATTTCTGTTGCTAAGGTGAGATCATGGCCCAATTGCGTGTAAATTCGCAACGACTTGATCCCTATAAGAGCTTCAAATATCGATTGAACTTGGATGGCAAGTACGTCGCAGGGATGAATAAACTCACCGTTGGCCTGACGCGGACGACCGAAGTCGTCCAGTATCGGCAAGGCGGCGATTCCCCAACGAGCCGCAAATTACTACCCAGAACCAAATATGACGCGGTGAGACTGGAGCAGGGGGTTACCCATGACACGGAATTTCAGAGCTGGGCCAACAGGGTTTGGGATTTTGGTGCAGGACTCGGTTCGGAGATATCGCTGAAGAATTTCCGTAAGGACATCATTCTTGAGTATTACAATGAGGCCGGGCAACTGACGATTGCTTACAGACTTCTTCGCTGCTGGGTTTCGGAGTATTGCGCAATGCCCGATCTCGACGCAAACGCAAACGCTATTGCAATTCAACACATCAAGCTCGAAAATGAAGGCTGGGAGAGGGATTTATAGGTGGCAGATAGTTGCACCGACTCACTTTAGCCAGGATCGGCGTTTCGAAGATGGCTGATGATGTGGACTACTTGGTCGTCTCGTCGTTGAGTACCTGCCCCTTTTTCCATTCGTCCATTCCGATATTGATGAACTCCTTGATGTCGTCTGCGGTGTTTAGCTCAAATGTGGCGGCAAGGGCAACCAGTGATTGCTTGACCAATGGTATAGCCAGCGGGCCGTAGAAAACAGGGAACATTCCGGCATAGATGTCTCCAGCTTGGACGGCCTGGTGTCTCTGGAATTCGGTAAGGGAAGCGCGAGCGGGTAGGGTGAGTGCTGCGGCAGCAGCAAGGGCGAGTAAGGTTCGTTTCATTAAGCGTCGAGGTAGTCGATAAACTCGCGTGTCTCGGGGCCGAGTTTGCGCACGGCAGTTTCGGTCGGTTGCATCGATGTATTTTCGGTTTTCGGAGCCGGTGGTTTAGTTGTTTCTCACCAGAGAAATTACGGAAAAATCGGCAACGATTGTCGAGCAACACCACCACCACAACGGTACGCTCCTGAGGAGAAGCATAAGAGCAGTCCCGGGAAACAAGCACACGGCTCGCTGCATCAAAGCGCGTCCTGGGACAAACGGTAAGACCGGCGGCGGCTCCCCCCAAAGATGATCCGGGCCGCGTACACGAGACTTTTGGAATTTCGCACGCGTACCCGAATCGCCTTAACCATTGATATGAGACAGCGTCTGGGTTATCGGCGTTCAATTGTTGTAGGACGCAAACGGCCCCGTCTTCAGGTGTCGCCGAGACCCAGCGTCTACCGGCGATCATCTTTTCACATTCGAAACATCCAGCGGAATAAGATCAACCTCCGCTATTACGGGATGAGTGCGAACCTGAGCCATGCTCCAGGGGAGCGCTGCGATCGAGGAACGGAGGTGTCGTTATCGAGCGGGATTTAAGCCGAAAACCCACGGCGCCTCTGCGACCTGTACCGCAATGACACCGAAACTGCTCGACACTGTTCGGGCTGCACTCTGCGCCTCATTCAGAACCTGCTGCGTTGTTAAGGAACTGCTCAGCAGGAGATATTCCGCCGTTGGAAGCATGCAAACTGAATCATCTTCAAGCACGATCGTGTTTTTAAAACCGCGGCTGTCCATAGCAGCGTTTAATCGGAGGTAATCCTCACTGGTTGCCCCATAGAGTTCGACCCGGGTGATGAATTGCGGCATGGGCCACAGCATATCGGGTCGGCAGTCGAGGACAAGAGTCTACGGAGCGGTTTTAACTCTGTGTGATAAAACAGCGCGATTGACTGGTCTTTCACTATTTTGCTGATCCCTACGGGAATCAATTGGAGGTCACGACCTACGAGGAGCAAATTGTCCGGGCCCGTTACGTCGATGGTCTGCGATAAAGTCAGGGCCGGGTGATGAAAACCTGGCCGGTCAGCCATCGCGTCAAAGGAGCAATCACCCGGAGCTTTGGGAGCCGCCGGCAATGCTGCCCAGAGGGTTGCGATGAAAATGGGCCGACGGCGGTCCGGCAGCCGCCAGGCAGCCGCCAGGCAGCCGCCGGGCAACTGCCGGACCGGTCACGTATCGATTGAGACACGCTCCCTCCTCGCGTCCGGCAGGGGCCCATGCGTGTCAACATAAGGAGCGAGTTTCTCGAAGAAATTAACTCTGTGGGAGCGAGAATCGTAGCGGCAATACGGAGGTCAGAGAGTCGAAAGAGCGCCCCAGATCCGCCTTATTTTCGTGCTATTCGGGCCAGACCCATCGGCGTCTCGCGAACAAGGGTCGTGTCTGCATGAAATATTCACCCGTGCAAGCCGCATGGGAAGGGGCTTGCCGGGGCGAATGCGCGGCTAGCCCCGATCCGGCCCAGGCCGGATCGGCATTCACTCCGACGGATGTCGGAGCTGTGTATGCATTTTTCACGGGTGTGAAAAATGCACGCTAGGAATACTTCGCAGATTTCCTGCTCGATTCGACGATTGTAGCGTTTATGCTCTTAAATTCGTCATCTGCCGGGCCGGCGGCTCAAAATTCCATTCTTCCGCCAGCACTTCCATGGAACGGGGAAAGCAAATCGCTTCTAATTCCCGCGACGGATAGTTGGGCGACTCCTTTCGAACAATCGGGGTTGAATCAAACACCCCGCTATGACGAAACGGTTGCATGGCTGCAGAAACTTGTGGATGCCGCTCCCGAATTAAGAAGAGTTTCAATTGGGACCACAATGGAGGGTCGCGATATTGTCATGATCCTGGCATCATCTGCCAGGCTGTTTTCGTCCGAGGATTTTGTTGCCTCCGGAAAAGCAACGGTCCTTATCCAGGCTTGTATCCATCCCGGTGAGCCGGACGGCAAAGATGCTGGCCTGATGTTGCTTCGAGATATGACCGTCAAAGGATCGAAGCAGGACCTGCTCGAGAAGGTTAACGTGCTCTTCGTTCCAATCTACAATGCAGACGGGCATGAGCGGTCCTCCAGGTTCGGCCGGATCAATCAACGCGGACCGTTGGAAACAGGGTGGAGAACAAATGCCCGAAATCTCAACTTAAACCGCGATTACGCGAAGTTAGACGCGCCGGAAACTCGTTCCATCGTGCGAGCAATCAACCAGTGGCAACCAGATCTCTATCTCGATCTTCACGTCACGGACGGCGCAGATTATCAATACGATATGACGTGGGCTTTCGCCTCAAGCGCTCAATATTCTCCGTCGATCGCCAGATGGTTTGAAAACAATCTTGAACCAATCCTGGCGCATGATCTTGACGTGATGGGTCATATGACTGCCCGCTACATTAATCTTATCGATGATTTGGATCCAACAAAAGGATTGGAAGGAGGTGCGCTTTTGCCACGGTTCTCAACCGGCTACAGCGATATCCGGCATCTCCCTGGCCTTCTGATTGAAACACATTCATTAAAACCGTATGCGCAACGGGTCACCGGGACTTATGTATTGCTCGAAAGCGCACTAAAAGTGGCGGGCGAAGATACGGCGGCATTGCGAAGGGCGATCGCTAATGATAGCGCCGAAAAAGAGAGCGAATTTGTCACTAACTGGGGCACGAGTAATCAACCACCGCCACAAATCCAGTTCCTGGGCGTGGGTTATAAGCGGACCGAGTCTCCAATCTCGGGCGGTCCCAAGGTTGAATGGCTCGGAAATCCAATTACGATCGAAATTCCCGGTCAACCGGCTGTTGCTCCCAGAGCAAAGGTGCAGAAGCCGGCGGCCTATTGGGTTCCACGTCAATGGAATGATGTAATTGATCGTTTGCGGGCCCACGGCATCCCAATGGAAACCATCCAGGAACCAAAGGAATTGGAGGTTGAAATGTACCGACTCCATGAGCCGAAAATTTCGAATCAACCATTCGAAGGACATGTCAATGTGATCGGCCTCCCTGCGGCGGAGCGTCGCGTTGAAAAATTTTCGGCCGGGTCTGTCCGAGTGCCCGTTTCGGCCCCGTTCGGGGACCTAGTTTGCGCTTTGCTCGAGCCCGCTTCGGAGGACTCATTCTTTAGCTGGGGTTTCTTCCTGGAGATCATTCAAACGACCGAATATGTCGAAGCTTACGTGATGGAACCGATGGCTGAAAAGATGCTCGGGGAAGATCCAGCGCTTGCACGGGAATTCGAAGAAAAACTCAAATCAGACGACCGCTTTCGAAATAATCCGAAAGAGCGTCTTCAATGGTTTTATCAACGGACGCCGTTCTACGACGATCGAGCGGGACTTTATCCCGTTGCTCGGGAGATAAAAGCAAATGAGAGCCTCACCGGCTACCACGACGGACCTCCTTTGGCTAGCGATCCAAACCAACGTGCTGGGAATTAGCTCCTATTCTGCCAATCGCCTCAATCGCGTGATTCCGCCTGTTTTTTCTAGCGCTCAGCCCTTTCAATTTCTTCATATCGATCATTCGGAGTCAGCTTTCAGTTGGCCTTTGAAAGTAAGGTCTCGTCTGAGGAAATCTTGACGGTCAGAGACTTTGGAATGAACGCGATGGTGATCAACGCGCCAACCAGCAGCAATCCGGCAATGGCGTAGAGGGCGGCAGAGGGGTCGCCCGACACCTGCTTTACCCAAATCGCTACGTTCGGACCCACATAGCCGCCCAGGTTGCCGACAGAGTTGACGATCCCGATGCCGGCCGCCGCCGCAGTACCGGTCAGGAACGCAGAGGGAATGGGCCAGAACAGCGGCATAGAGCCAATGATCCCCAGGGCGCCAATGGACAGGAACAGGGTGGAGAGCACTGGGCTGGCGGCGAACACTCCGGCCAACACCAGCCCCGCTGCCCCGGCCATGACGTTCAGCGCGTAGTGCCAGCGCCTCTCGCCGGTACGGTCGGAATGCCGGCAAAGGATCAGCATACCGACGGTGGCGACACCATACGGAATGGCTGAAACCAAGCCGACACTGAGATAGCCCTGGAGCTGGAATGCATTGACGATGGTCGGCAACCAGAAGGCAATACCGTAGAGACCTATCATCAGGGTAAAATAGATTGCACACAGCGCGTAGACCTTGCCACTCTTGAAGGCGTCCATCAGGCGGCTTTCCGCCTTGTGCTTCTCCTCGGCGTCAAGGTTATTGGCCAAAAGGGCTTTTTCTTTCTCGCTCAGCCATTTCGCATCGACAATGTTGCTGTCAAGGAACTTCAGCACCCACAAGCCGACTATGTTAACAAGAATGGTTCTGGAAATTCTCGTGAACTCTGTTCAGTTTCTATGGCTGTCCCGCCAATGTGAGTTCCTGCGTATAACGAAGCAACAACTCGTCGCGGAGGCATTGGAAGACTGGCTTTGCCGGAGTCATCCCTTCGCTGCGCTTCAGAATCCGTCTGCTGCGGTCCGTTTCGCAATTGATGAATTCATGCGACGACACGGCGCTGAATTTTTGTGATCCTCAAATGAAATTACAGACGTTCGACTCGCTCACCGAAAGTGAAGCCCGTCAGCTTCTACTATGAAGATTGGCCTCGGCAGCGACCGCAAACGGTCATCATGACAAAAGAGGCTCCGCCCTCTCAAACGCCCCGTTGAACGCGTAGCACTTGTCGCCTCACTGCATATTCTCGCTTGATCTTCCCGGCCCAATCTGCGGAGCGGTGTCCGAAGGTCCGTTTGGGGACTGCGTATTAGGCTCGCTCGAACAACCTGAGAGGATCACCAGCGACAAGACGACTGACAGCGACAGAACTACGAACGGCCTTTCCTGAATCATGCCATGTGTTCGATTCATGCCTAGAGAGGTGTGTCATTCAATCAGGTTCGTCAAGACAAGGATTCGCTGCAGTACCACAGTTAGTCGACTTGGCTCCGAATTAAATCATGTCAAGACACATGAAATCGCGTTCGCGCGCTCCGTTGGATTGGAAAGTTTAGGGCAAAACCGCTTTCCGTCGTATGGCGAGCACGAGAAGACCCGGTTCAGAGAAATGCGTGAGGGACAGGTCAAATATCAGGGCGTATCCGACCTGTCCCTCGACCTGTCCCGCTTTTTTCTTAAGCGTCTTGGAATATTTTGCGGGACAATGTCCTGCACGCAGAAGTATACTCTGTAATGCGATGCGTAAAATCGGATCAAAGCGAGTATGGAACTGCGCACTGGCGACAATCCTGTGGGTGAGCAGCTTTCAGCTCGGTCTGTACGCCCAGCAGGCGGTCAAGCTGAGTCCTAAAGTGATGGCTGTAGTGAATGCGCCGACGCTGGAGTTAAAAGAGGATGACGCTCCGCTACTGCGTCTGGAAAAGGAACGATTCAATGCGGCATTGCAAGAGGCAAAGGCGCGCTTCGACCTTTACAGCCGCGGCTTGACACGGATTCCCGATCTGATTGAGATCGGTGAAAGGCTGTTTGCCGCGGAGATCGACCTCTACGACAAACCGGAAGAAAAAGCTCAAGTCCTCCAGCGACAATTGGACGTCTATAACGAAGCGGAAACAAATCTCGAGAAGCAAGTGAAGGATGGCTTAGCAACGCAAGCCGATCTTGAGCGTTTGCGGTACGACAAATTCTCGGTCGAGATTGAGCTCTTCAAAGCAAAAAGCGCGCACGATGAGCACGAGCCGGCAGCGCAACCCACACCAAAATAACCGATTCTGATCGCCATATTGGAGAATCGGCCGCGCCAAGCGGCTCGCAGAGCCGCTGCAAAACGCGGCGCACTTTTCATGTGATGAAAAGTGCGGGTTAGGCTCCCTCCAAGCCGCCCCGTTTTTTCTCTTATCAGTTCTGTCGGTCCCATCAGTCCTATCACTCCGATACGCCGACACGCCTGGCGAACCCTCCCGCCAATCAGCCTCCACGTGCCGAAATCAGCATCTGTAGCTCCTTCACGGAATTCAGAAATTCTTCGAGACTGCTGGCGCTTTTGCCGGAGCCGGAATCTCTTTTCTCCATCAGGTAATCGATCGGCATATGATTTCGATCAGCGTTTTGCTGTTGCTGTTGGTCGATCCGGTCTGCACACGCTTCCACCACATTTGGTAAGCTTTCGGCAAATGCCCGTATGGACTCCTGCTCCCCGCCCGCCTGCATTTTCCGAGCTGATCTTTGTTCTCTCAACCAAGGGAGACTACAAACATAAATTTCATCTGTTGCGGCGATTGCATCCTCCAGGTTCAGTCCTTCCGTGGCGATCGATCCGTGAATCAACGCTTCGAAGGCAGCTTGCTCCTCGTATGAATTGGCCTCAGAAAGAGAAGAGGCAATTTCCAGCTCGAGTTGCTCTCGTTGCGAGTCCGAATTCTGCGAACCATTGTTTGTCCGCCCGAGGTGCAGCAAACGAGCGATCGTTCGCAGACAAGTGGCCAGTCGCTCGCAGCCGCTCAAGCGGGCGCTTTCCGGCCAGATCAGAGCGAAAACGGTCGTGACGATGCAGATGCCAATGACAATCCCGATGAATCGATCCCGAAGGGGGTCAATGTTGTCAGGCGGTCCGTATCCCTGCAGGAACCCGAGATCAAAGGCCAGCGCTATCTGAAGACCCATGTACGAGATCCGATCGTTGCCGGCAGCGATCCATGCCGCAAGGCCGTGCACGCAAAAAACGATGAAGAGAAATGTTTCCAGAGTCTCGAATCTCGGGATTACCCAGATCGAACAGATAAGACCCAAAGCGCCTCCGATAAAGCACCCGACGATTCGAAGGAATCCCTTATGAATGGTTGCTCCGGTACTGGCCAATGCGATGATAAGCGGAGTATAAAACACCGTGTGAATTCCATAGTAATCGCTTGCTGTGTAGAACAAGTAGCCGAGCATTCCCGCCAGCGTGACCTTGATAGCGAATTGCACGTACGTCGGATTGCTGAATGCGTCCGCGACAAAAAGGGAGGGTTTATGCCGGGCTGCGGTATTCTCTGAACGGTTCTCAGAGTCCCCATCTCCGCTGGCGAGATCCTGCAACGTGTTCTCAGCTTCCAGAAGTTGCAGCGCGGGATTTCCATCCGTTTCCGTTACGGTCCGTGTCGCGGGAGGGGACGGAATAAGGCCTGCCTCAAACTCCTCCTGGAAGGATTCTGCTTCCTTTTTCAGTCCGACTAGAATGGCTGTCTCCGCGGAAGCAACGGGGATGGAGGCTGGCAATTTCAGGCGTCTTTTCGCGTACGAGAAAATCAGCCTCGCGATTTTGTCGAGGCTTAAAATCATCCGCCTCAGTTCAAACTGTTTTCCGCGCAAATCATGGGACTCGATCAACGCGAGTTTCAATAGTTTCAGAGAACGGTTCGGACCACCTTTGACCAGCGGACTAAGCAATTGTGCGCCCGCCGACGGCTGGCTTGCGGCTAAGTTTTCCGCTGCGGCGGAAACAGCATGCCATCCGGCTACGAATTCGCGCTGGAGCAACTGCGTGGGCGAGCTGGGTAAGAACAGAAGATTGGCCAACCAGGCGACAGCGATCGAGAACGCGATTGCGACCCAGAGCCAGAGAAACTGGTGGACCGTTTCCTCGGGGCTGGGAAAAAGGTAAACCAGACTTTGCGAGGCGGCGCATATAAAGCCCAGGATCCATCCGACCGCCCCGATTGCGAGTACGCGGAATAGGAACATGCCAATAAAGATTTCCAATGCGATGCCGGGGATTCGAAACTCTGCGCGGTTACCGGTGGCTTTGTAGATTAAAATCGCAGCCGCAATCCCCAGCGTGGCTGCCACTAGAAGCAACACCGCAGTAATGGTGGTGGTTACTTTTTCTTCCTTTGTTATGAACAGAACAAAAAAGGGCATGAGGTCCTGGAGCGGCATCCTGAACGTGTAGGTTACTAATACGACTACAGTGCAGGCGACTGCCAGCCGGAGCGTTGTCCGGCCCCGTTCCGGGAACGGCTTGAGGCTGTCCCAGAACATCGCTGGAAATGAGGCTTCCCGGCACTCGGCCCCTTTGACATAATTCGCGATTTTCTCAGGCATCGTTGCTATTTTGCGCCTGGAGATGAATTGAAGCCGAGGACCGTCGTCACTGCGGTCGTACCCATCCGAAAAATTTTGGGGTCTGGATTCTCGATTTCGATCCGGACTGGAAATCGTTGCGCGATCCGCACCCAGTTAAGGTCCCGTTTCACAAAAGGCAGACCCTTGACCTCTACATTATCTTCCTGGGATTGTACTGCGGGCGAAATCCCCTGAACGATTCCCTCAAAACGTCGATCGGGATTCGACAAAAGATAAATCTCGGCTCTCATGCCGGGACTTATGTTTTGTAGTTCTCGTTCGCGAAAATTCGCCAGTACATACCACTTTCGAGAATCGAGGAAGGCAAATACGTCAATGCCGGCATGCGCATACGCTCCTTCGGAAATGTTTAGCCCTACGACCTGGCCGTCGAACGGCGCGTATATCCGGGTGTAAGATAGCTCTAACTGCGCCGTTCCCAAGGCCGCAACCACCCCGGGGCGTTGGGCCTGAAGCGTTGCCAGCGAACTGACTGCAACAGTGGCCTGGTTGAGTTTCTCGTTTGCTTGCGCTACCTCGGCGTCAAGAGTGGCCACTTTCGTGCGTGCCTCGTCAACTTGTTCCTTTGTTGCGAAACCTTTTGGTAATAGAGGTTCAAGACGACTCAGCGTATCCGCAGCCTGATCTCGCATCGCCGTCGCCTGGCGGACACCTGCTTCCGCGGCTTTGATCTGGTATTTTAGTTGAGCGTCCTGAGCCTTGGCGATTTCTATCTGTTGATCTAACGCATCCAGAGCAGATTTCGCCCGGTCAACGTTGAGTTGAAAGTCTGCTGGATCAATCTCGAAAAGTGGATCGCCGCCCTTGACGTACTGATTGTCAGTGACGTTGAGCTTAATGATCGGGCCGGGTACGCGAGGCGCAATTCCGATTATGTTTGCCCGCGATACGGCGTCGTCAGTCCGGGGATGTCGCTCATTAAACTCCCACGCCCGCAGGCTCAAGAAAACCGCCAGGCCGATGATGACCAAGCCCAGGATCAGAACCAGGAAACTCTTGAATTTCCCTGCACTTGGGCTCCGGCCCGACTTGGCAGAGAGGTCAGATTTTGCTTTTGCATTTGTATTCATCGGTTTACGTCGCGAAGAACCAGAACCACACAGAGATGGTGAAAATCAGTATCAGGCCGACATTCATCAGGAACGCCCAAAAGCCGGTCGGTCTAATTTCAATGAGGCGTCCCACAGCGCCTGCGATTACTGTAAGCACAATGCCGGCTGCCAAAGAGATTAACCACGCGGGAAAGTAGGATCCAAAAATATCAATCGACGGCGCCTTTTTATCAGAAGAATGGCAGCCCTGAAGAAATAGCGCCTCCATCAGGATCAATCGCTTTTGCATCCTGATCGAAAGAAATTTCGGGATATAGGGATTCGCGGGCGGCTTCAAGTTCGGTTATTTTTTTTGATATGGATAAGGATTGGTGATCTTTGAGGTCGTACCTAGTTCTCCCATCGCATAGACCAGGCCGGTGGCGGCTTGATGGATCGCAGATGCTGTTTCAAAGACCGTATTTCGTGCGTTTGTCAGTTTCGTTTCGTTTGTCACGACATCAGTATAAGTTGAGAAACCTAACTTGAA
>CAZMNG010000051.1:0-11695 GCA_964567505.1 uncultured Chthoniobacterales bacterium | reverse complement strand
AAGCCAACTCGCTGCAACGGCACTCTCGTAGCCATCCTCACAGAGGACTACCACCGGACTTGAGGGACATAACTCGCTGCTGCGCGTATAAAGCTGCGAAAGCGGGATATTCTTCGACCCCGGAATCCGGGTCGATCTCCAGTCGCTCACTGATCGGACATCCAGAATCGCGGGTTTGCGTCCGCGGACGAGTGTGGATTTAAGGTCGAAAACGCTGAGTCGCGTCAATTGATCGGTTTCGGTCAGGTCGCCCGCAATGATAAACCCGCCGGCCTGGGAATATCCCGCCCGGCCCAGTTCCGAGGCGGCCCAGCGCGCCTCCTGCGCTTTCCCGACGACAAATAAAATCTCGCTCTCCTTTGGCACAAACAACTCGACGCAGCGCGCAAAAGCGCGGTTCTTCGCGCAAATATTCAGACTCCCCGGGAAATGCCCTTCAGCAAACTCCTTCACGGCGCGAACATCAATCACTGTGGCCCCGGAAGCGGCCTGCTCGACGAGGTCTTCTTCGGAAATTCTCGCCAGCCTTCGCGACGAGCGACGAAACCGGATCAAGTGAAATCGATTGAGCAACATTGTGGGGAACCTCCTTGGTTTGAAATCAGCTGTAGCACGGTTCGAACTGCATAGCCACGTTCGGCGAGTTATCCGATCGGGTGAGAATTTCGCGGGCTACCGTTCCGCTCGCACTACGAGCATGGGCTCCTGAAATGCAATCACCCTGCCCGCCGCATCAAACTCGAGCTCGATCGCCTCGCGCACCGGTGCCGGCGCCTTTGTGGCGTGCTCAACCAACGCGGCAATCGCCGAGTCGTTGCAACCGGCCTGCCGAACCCACCAGCCGAATTCAAGCCGGTATGGCACGATGCGGTGTTCGACCCAGTGCAGGCGTGCCTTTGCGATCTCTTCGCGCCACTGATCCACGGTTCGCTGAAGGAAATGCGACGGGTCACGGATTCGCTCCCAATGATCGACCCAGCCACAGAGATCCGGCGAAGGCGTGATCTGATCCGACATCACAAAGCGCCCACCCGGCGCCAGAACCCTCCGAACCTCCTGCAGGAACAGGTCCACGTTCCGGAAATGGTGCGGTGCGTGCCGCGATGTAACCAGCGTGAAGAGCCCGTCGGCCAACGGCAATTTCTCCGCTGAACCTTCAATGAATTCGCAATTCGCGCATTGCTGATCAGCGGCCAGCCTGCGCGCTTGATCAAGCATTTTCGGCGCGATATCGATCCCGATCGCTTTCCGAACATGATTCGCCACAGCGATCGCAGTGTGGCCGGTGCCGGTGGCGATATCGAGCGCCTGATCGGTGTCTTCGGGCCGAGCAAGCTCCAGAAGAACCGGCAGACTTGGACCGGACCGGTGCACGTGGCTGGTCGCATACTTCTCCGCGTTACGATCGAATTGCTCTTTGCTGGATCGTGTAGTCATTAGGATCCTCAGCTCTCTTCCACAGTAACAAGCTCCACAGAGAACTCGTGTTCAGCGCAATCTACCTTCGCATACGAAATCGGTAGATTAAACCGGCGCGGACCGATGCTCCCGGGATTGACGTAGAGAACCCCTTTACAGCGACCAATTGCCGGCCGGTGCGAATGCCCGGATACAACCATCGAAATTCCGGTAACCGCCGCGTCGAGATCGAGCGCGTTCAAGTCGTGCAACACATAAATCAGGTGATCATTCACGGAGATCAGTTCGGTGGCTGGCAGAGAGGACAGCAGACAGTCCGTGTTGCCGCGAACGGCGATAACCGGTGCGATTGATTCGAGACGTTCCAAAACCGAGCGCGGACCGATGTCCCCGGCATGCACTATCAGGTCAAACGACTTCAACGCTTCCAAAACCGCCTCCCGCAAGAGCCCGTGTGAATCTGAAACAAGCGCAAGCCTTTGAATCGAGTGAAATTGCCTGTCCGGAGATGTCATCTGCATTCCCTTAAGTCGACCAACCACCGTCAATGATATGGATCTGGCCTGTGGTGTAGCTCGATTCGTCCGAAGCCAGATAGGTTGCAAGTGATGCGATTTCATTCGCTTCACCGAGCCGTCCCATCGGTTGCCGGGCGACAAACTCCGCACGCACAGCGTCCTCGGAGCGACCCGAGCTCGCCGCCGACGCGCGGATCCGCGCGTCGAGAGATGGGGTCTGCACCGTTCCCGGGCAGATCGCGTTGCATCGGATACCCCGTCCAACATAATCCGTGGCCACAGATTTCGTGAGCCCGATCACAGCAGCCTTGGTTAACGAATAAACAAATCGGTTGGGCACTCCCGCGACACTGGATGCTACCGACGACATGTTGATAATCGATCCCGCTCCCCGCACAAGCATCGCCGGCAGGAACGCGCGGATCAGAAGGTACATGGACCGAACATTCACGTTAAAAGCGAAATCAAGCTCCGTCTCCGAAGATTCAAGGATCGTTCCGCTATGCACGAACCCTGCACAATTGAAAAGTATGTCGATTGTGCCGATCACGGTCGCTGCGCGTTGAATCGCTTCTCGATCCGTGACATCCAGCTGGAAAGGAGTCACATTCGGGATCGTAGAAAGTGCCGCCTCATCGATATCGGTCGCATAAACTTTGGCGCCTTCACGGGCAAACATCGTCGCCGTTGCGCGACCGATCCCGTTCCCCGCGGCTGTTACAAGTGCAACCTTGTGCGCGAGGCGGTCAGGCATTCTTGTGACCCGGTTGATTCGATATCCGCATTTTCTCGTTCATAGCGTAACTAAAGATGAGCACAGACGCCAGACCTTCAGAGATCTCTACACTCACCGGCGCTCCACGATCCGAAGTTGCCTCCTGGATCATCGCGGGCATCGCGCTGTTTCTGGTGTTGAAACTTCATTGCTTGTCGGCTCTGCTGGCCGGCCTCCTCGTTTACGAACTGGTGCGCATGCTTGCTCCGCTCGTCGAACGGCGGCTGACAGGCAAATGGGCTCGGCTTGCGGCTCTGGCCCTCCTCTCGATTCTGACCATCGCGCTGCTGGTCGCTTTGATCTGCGCAACGTTGGCATTTTTCAAGAGCGACGCAGGAAACATCCATCGCGTCATCGACAAGGCGGATCGCATCCTCCAGGACGCGCGTACGGATTTGCCCCCCTGGGTTGTCGAAAATCTGCCCGGCGATATTGAAGCGTTCAGATCGGCCGCCGGCCAATGGATCGATGATCATTTCAAGGAAATCCAGCTATTCGGCAATGAGATCGCCCATTTCTTTATACGCAGCCTTTTCGGGATGGTGATCGGAGCGCTGCTCTCTTTACATGAGAATTCGCACAGGACAGGCCAAATGCGTCCGTTCGCTGCGGCGCTGACTTCCCGCGCATCCCATTTCGCGCGATCTTTTCGCCAGGTGGTTTTCGCGCAGATAAAGATCTCGGCGATCAACACGATTTTTACAGCCATTTTTATACTCGGGATCCTGCCGCTGTTCAGAATTCATCTGCCGTTGGCCAAAACCCTTGTCGCAGTGACTTTCGCAGCCGGCCTGCTCCCCGTGCTCGGCAACCTGATTTCCAACACGCTGATCTTCATCGCCGGGCTTTCAATTTCCACTTATGTCGCAATCTCCGCCTTGGTCTTCCTCGTAGCCATCCACAAACTCGAATATTTTCTGAACGCGAGAATCGTCGGGACCCGGATCCGCGCGCAGGCCTGGGAGCTGTTGATCGCGATGCTCGCAATGGAAGTGGCCTTTGGCATCGCCGGTCTCATCGCCGCACCAATTTACTACGCTTTTATCAAGCAGGAACTGACCGACGCCGGGCTGGTCTAGTGTCCCGTCCCCGAAATAAGAGGTACTTTGTTGCCGCAGAATTCTCCTGCGACACGGAAGAATCAATGGCCGAATCGGTCGATGCTGTGCTGCATGAGATGCACCTGCCCGGACAGCCACGTCATGATGAGAAGGAATACGGCCAGCAACACCGCCGCCATTCCGAAGCCTGCGAACGGCACCGCCAGGTGCTTCTGATAAATTTTCTTAAATTCGTCTTTGTTCATGGGTCAAACTGGATATCGCTTAAGCTAGACTCCTGTCCCCGAAATAGCATCTGCTTTGTTGCGATCAAAACATGGAGATTGACCCGGAATCCGTGCCATCGGGCGATAAGCCCGCAGAATCAAGAGCTGTAGACTTCAAGGCGATCTGTCTCTTTTACGCGGTCGCATTTGCTCTGGGAGTAGCGGTCGTTTCACCGCTTTGGAGAAGTGGCCAGGGATTGCTCTTTCCGAATGCGCGCTTTTACCTGGCAATCATGCTGTTTGCGCCGGCCCTCGGCGTGCTTGCCGTCAGACTCGTGTACCCGAATTCCGTCAAACCGATCGTTCAATCGACCGGGCTTGGACTTGGCCGGCGATCCGGGGTCCTTGGATATTGGCTCTTCAGCTGGTTTGGATTGACGCTCATCGGACTCGCAACCCCGTTTGTAAGCGCACTGTTTGGACTACTCCGGCTCGATCTGCAGAATTATTCCGGGTATCGCGAGCTTTTAATCGCACGGTTGGCGGGCCCGATTCTGGAACGCTATTCAATTCAGACAGTTGTCCTTTTCCAATTGGCATCTCTTTTGGTCGCACCCCTGCTCAATATGATTTTTACGTTTGGCGAAGAATGGGGCTGGCGCGGTTTTTTGTTGCCTAAATTGTTGCCGCTCGGTCAGTGGCAGGCGCTGATTTTGACTGGAGCATTGTGGGGTCTCTGGTACGCACCGATCGTCTTGCTCGGCTACGATTATCCGTTCCATCCAAAGCTCGGGCTCCTTTTGATGACGATTTTCTGCGTCGTATTTGGCATTCTTCTGGGCTGGGTGCGTCTCGCCACCGACAGCGTCTGGCCAGCCGTTTTTGCTCATGGAGCATTCAATGCCGTCGGTGAATTTACCTATGTCGTCGCGGCATCCGGGCAAAAAATCGATACAGCCCAGGTCACAATCCTCGGTTGGACCGGTTGGATCCTGCCCCTGCTGCTGATCCTGCTTCTGGTTCAGCTGAAGCGCCTTCCGGTTCCCGATCGGAAATCGGCTCAAATCTACCACGGATACAGCGGTGGCGGCCCGAACGGCGGATATTCCGGGCCGTAGGGATCATAAATGATCATCAGTCTTCTGTACCGATACCTTGACGTTATTCGATGAGATTTCCGATGCGGTTCCCGGCCCGCGATGTGTCGCGTCTTCGAACGGTGCGATAATCCCTCGGTTGTTGAACTTCCCGATCCGGAGATCTCGTGGATCTTCGCTTCCTCGTACGAGTCGATCGACGACTTCAGATTCGGATCCAGCTTTCGCATTCGAGAAGCCAGCTCGGAGTAATACTCGCGGAGGTAAGCTCGCCTGGAAGCCGCATGCGAACTCAATCGGGCGCGCTTCAGCAAGTAAACTGCCTGCGGACTCTCCATTGCGCGCAATCGAACCTCTTCAAATCGTCCGTCGTTTGCTGAGTCGTGCTGCCCGCCGGTCTTGTCGCGTGACCAACTTTCCCGAGCTGCCTTTGAAGGCTCTGCAGGGAGTTCGCCTGATTTCGGCAACAAATCCGTGTCCGTGTCGGACCCTTGCGCGTTTTCATCCGGCGCCGGAAGAACCGGCTCTCCGGCGTCACTTGAAGCCGGGCTTGGAGCAGTCAACGGAGACGGAGCATCTTGCGCGTGCAGCGCCGTCACCATCATCATCATTATCAAGGCGACCGAAAATACGACCTTCCGTCTCATTCTACCCGAGCAAATTCCAGACCGTAATGCTAAAGCTTATCCCGCGCCTGCGCAAAAAATCTTACGAGTGCATTGGCTCGCGAGATTCTGCGGCTGGGGCCGCAGCTTTTAACCTGCGCACAAACCAGAACGTCCAACCGATCAGCGAGAAGTAAATAGCGACCCGCCCGCTCTGCAATTGGAGACGCAACCGACTTTTCCGGCCTAGCCGCAGAATTCTGACGTCGGTGCACAAAAATGCGATTGATTCCCCTATTTGCTTCCGATATTCAAGTATTCGGCAAGAGGCTTAGCCAGTCGCGTTCCGATTGTTCCACGGCCGCTGCCCCGCATGAAAGATCTCCGGGCCAAGTCCCCGAACATACTTTACCAGATTCTCCCGGTACGGTCACTGCCGCCGGGGAACCGCGCTCCAGATCAATCGATGCATCAACTCAGGATTGTGCTACTCGATACAGGAAAAAGTTAAACCCCAGACAAACATCTCAATGAATAGACAAGATCGTTCCTCCCAAACTCCCGATGGAAGCTCGGGATTCACCCGTCGCGCGGCGCTCCGTAGAGCTGCCGCTACGGGAGCACTGCTTTCGCTTTCGTCTCTCGGGCTGGGCATACCAGCCACCGCAGACGCCGCAGAAGGTGAAAAATTCGGTAAATTTCCCAAGCACCCAGTTTGGAAATTCACTTTCGTAAATCACGTCACCACGAACCCTTTCTTTGTCCCAACACGGTACGGCGCAGAGGACGCATGCGCGCTTTTGGGGTGCAGTTTTCAGTGGGTCGGCTCCGAGAAATCCATCGCAACCGATATGGTCAACGCTTTTAACACGGCGGTCTCCGCGGGCGTCGACGGAATCGCCTGTTGTCTGGTTGACCAGGCTGCATTTAACGACCCGGTGGAAAAGGCTCTCCAAGCCGGGATACCCGTGGTGTCGTACAATGCGGACACGACGGGCAACAAACGACTGTGCTATATCGGCCAGGATCTGTTCGTCTCGGGCAAAGGGCTCGGCCAGCGCATTGTTGAACTGGTCCCGGAAGGCGAAGTTGTCGGATTCATCGCGACACCCGGCCAGCTGAACATCCAGCCACGATTGGACGGCGCGAAAGCTGCCATAAAGGAATCGGGTAAAAACATTACCCTGAACGAAGTTTCCAGCGGAGCTGCGTTAAACGACGAAGTTTCCGCAGTCGAAGCCTACTTTGCCGGTCACCCCGATATCAAAGGAATGTTCGCCGTCGATGCAGGCAGTACAGCGGCTGTGGCAAAGACGATGGCGGGACATCAACTGCATGCCAAAGGAGTTCATGCCGGAGGCTTTGATCTCCTGCCAACCACCCTGGAGGCGATATCAAAGGGGGACCTCGATTTCACGATCGATCAGCAACCATACTTGCAAGGTTTTTACACCGTCATGGTCCTCTTCCTTTTCAAGATTTCTGGTGGATTGACCGGCCCGGCGGACATCAACACAGGTCTGAACTTCATCACTAAGGCCAGCGTCGAGCCGTTCCTTCATACTCAAAGCCGCTTCGAGGGTAATTCGAGCGAGCAGAAGATCCTGACCCGGTCGGGTCCAATTTAAGGAAATCGCCAGACACAATGTCGACAGATAACGCGGAGATCGTGCCGCAAGAAGATATGCCCCGGCGACTGGATCGCCGGGGCTTCGCCAGCAGACTGGGACTCTTTCTGTTTCGGTCGCGAGAAGCCAGCATCGCGATCGCAGGAATTGTACTTGTTCTTTATTTTCAAACCACCGCTCCAGCTTTTCTATCCCCGGGAAACATCGCTAATCTTGCAGGGTACGCTGCGACGACTTCCATCATCGCCGCCGGTGAGGTGATGGTTTTGATCTCGGGTGAAGTCGATCTTTCTGCCGGTCAGGTCTACGCGCTCTCGCCGTTTGTAATGTTTTACGCGCAGCAGGCGGGAATTCCTTTCGTGCTCGCGATTATCATCGGACTGATTCCCGCCGCGCTGATCGGATTAATCACCGGCCTGATCACCGTAGGGCTGGAGATACCGTCGTTCATTACCACCCTCGGCACGCTTTTCCTGATTAACGGCGTTACACTTACCATTTCCGGTGGGTTCCCCGTACAGCCGAACCCTGGCCCTGTGATCGCCGGTATCTTTGGCGGCAACGCGTACTCCCAGATCATCTGGGCACTCGCGATCATGCTCATTTTCCAGTTCATTCTTGTCAAAACTCGCTGGGGCATGCACACCATCGCCACCGGAGGCAATCTCAATGGGGCAAAGGAAGTCGGGATCAAGACCGGTTGGGTCAAAATTGGAAACTTTGTTCTGTGCAGTTTGCTCGGCGGTTTAGCCGGGATACTCGATTCTTTCAGAATTGGATCGATCGATCCTCTCGCCGGTGGAACCGATATCATGTTCATGGCGATCGCCTCAGCAGTTATCGGCGGGACGCTCCTGACCGGCGGCTCCGGTACGATCGTAGGTGCGCTCCTTGGCGCTGCGGTACTTGGAATCTTAAAAGATGGATTTACGCTTTCGGGTGTCAGCGCCTACACGTTCGATATGATTTTGGGCGCCGCTATTCTTATCACGATGCTGATTAACGTCCGGTTGAGTCGCCTGCGCGCGGCGGGAGGAAAGCGATGAGTGAAGAAATGCTCCGCACCGAGCACATCTCCAAATCTTTTGGCCGTGTCACCGCGCTAAAGGACACATCTATCCACCTCGATAAGGGGGAAGTTCTTGGGCTTCTTGGCGACAATGGTGCAGGCAAATCCACTCTGCTGAAGATTCTGACCGGTTTTCATCAACCCAGCGGAGGCAAAATCTTTTTCCAGGGAAAAGAACAGGTTCTCAAGTCTGTCGGCTACGCCCGTTCGCTGGGCATTGAACCGGTTTACCAGGACCTGGCCCTGATAAATGAATTGAGCGTCTACCGAAACATGTTTTTGAAACGGGAACTGATGTTCGGTGGATTCCTGCGGATTCTGGATGACGGCGCGATGCGCAAACAGGCAAAGGAAAAATTGAAGCTGATGGGAGTGAACATTCCTTCGGTGGATGTCGAAATCTCGAAGCTTTCGGGAGGCCAGCGACAGGCCATTGCCGTGGCGCGTTCAGTGTACGCCAATGCCAAGGTTCTGTTGCTCGATGAGCCGTTGGCGGCGATGGGCGTCAAGGAAAGCACAATGATCCTGGATGTTATCGGCCGTCTGAAGGAAAAAGGGGACGTCTCGGTCATCATTGTCGCCCATAACTACGCCCAGGTTTTTGATTTTTGTGATCGAATCAATCTGCTGCAGAACGGTGAAATCACATTCAACCAGAAAACCAGCGAGACCTCGGTCGAAGAACTTACCAGCCTCGTCGTAAGCGAATACCGGCTCGCCCGAGGAAGGGGCCCAACTGTTTGAAACTCTTCTTTCGGGAAACGCAGCGAAATATGCAGGCTAAAGCTGTGGGGTGAGGTGTTGAGCTCAACGCGCTGCGGACGTCCGCACGTCTGTGGAAACGGGCAGTGGAGCATACGCGTCCCGCGTGTATCTTCTTCCCAACAAGCGAACGCCGGATGGTTCAGGCTCTTCTTGCGTGGCCACTTCTGCCCTCGTTCATCCGGCTTCCGCTCTACGGCTTCTGAAGCAAGCTCAGCTGGATCTCCCGGGGCGGATACTGACCCACGTCGGGCAACCAGGCAAACCGCTTAAGACCTGAATCCGGATAGAGGACCGCGTGTATGAGGTACACGCGGCTGATCAACAGGTTGTATCCCTTCTTTTCAATGTCTGCTGCCGTCAGTCCGAACCAGTCGGGGCCAATGTGATTATCCCAAAAAACGATCGTTCCCGCAGGAGCAGCGTCCAGGCGTTTAATCAAGCCTTCTCGTCCGGTGAGCGGCGGGCTATCCTGTAGGTTCAGGCCAAGATCAGTACACATTCGGCCATTGCTCCAGATCAGACCGGACAATGATTTCGGATGCTGCTTGAGCCAATCGACCATGTCGTCGATGGCAACAGGGTCGCGAGCCCATGTCATAGTGTCAATATAGAGGAGGCTCGTCACGAATGAGAGAATGAACACCAGGCATGCAGCAGCACCCAGAATGACGCGCGGAACTCGCGTCAAGCCGAACAGGTTCAACCCTTGCAAAGTCAACACCGCGGTGGCCGGCGCGACACACACCATGTACCTCGGATATCCCGCCTCTCCGAAAAGCCCAAATTTCCGGAAGATCGAGTGAAGCAGGAAAACCAGCAGGAACGTCGACGAGAGGAGCAGCCAGCGGCTGGAACGCCATCGATAGAAAAGCCCGACGACGCAGGGAACAATTAACAAGCCGCCGGCGAATTCCCAGGCTCGCTCGGCGTAGCTGAAAAATGTGCCGTGGCCGTACATCTCCTTATGCCACGTAGAAGGCCAGTCGTGCAAAATAAAGAGCGGATCCCTCGTAATAACGAGTGCGGCGAGCCACCAGATCACAACTCCCAGAGCCAATCCCAGCACCGACGGCAGCCGGGCAACAATGCGGCGAAATAGTGGCACATGATCGCATCCGCCGCGTGGTTGAACCAAGACCAATGCTCCCCACAAAACGCAGAGAAAGACACCTTCCGGCCGGGCAAGCGGTAGAAACGACGCGATCAACATCCCGGCCTTTATGCGCCCGTTCAGGTGGCACCGGATCGCCAGCACAAATACGAGCGCAAACAGCGTCTCTGTGAACAGATCTGTGAAAAGCTCAAAGAACGCAGGTTGTCCCAGCAGAATGGCAACGACCGGCCACGGTCGCGACAGTTCAAGATCGCGGGCGAGGCGGCAAGTCTGCCAGGCGACGCCCAGGCTGATCGCGAGCGCGAAGAACCGGGCAGCCGTGTATCCGAGCAGCGCAACAGGTGCAAACAGAGTCGTAAATAGTGGACGCGCCCAGACATTGACCAGGTAAGATGGATCGACCCACGCGGTGCGGGCCATCAAAAAATGGTAATCCGTGTCCTGTTCCGGCGACCCTGGGAACAATAGAATCACGAGCACTCCGACGATCGCCATCGACGCCAGAGCCACAATCGCACACCGTGAATTGACCGGGCGCTCCGTATTCACCGCCCCAGTGCGCATCGACTTGCAAATCGTGAACAATTCTTTCTCATGCGTTCGGAAAGAGCGCACTCCAATCCATTCCAGGCCATTTTTCCAGTTCGAAAATGTTGATTCCCTAAACCTCCCCTTAAATTATACCGTATGGCTGATACCCGATCCGACCTGCACGCGTACGATCGCTACATTTCGAAGCTCTTTGCTCCGGAGGATGGCGCCCTCGAATCCGCACGGAAAGAAACGGTACGAGCCGGGATGCCGGAGATCAACGTTTCGGCAAGCGAAGGCAAACTCCTGCAAATCCTGGCACAAATCATCAACGCAAAGCGTATCCTTGAGATCGGCACTCTGGGAGGCTACAGCACAATCTGGCTGGCGCGAGCGCTGGGGCCGGATGGAAAGTTGGTAACGCTGGAAATCGATCCTGATCACGCCGCAGTTGCCAGCAGAAACCTGGAACGCGCAGGGCTCACAAAAACTGTGCAGATCAAGGTCGGCCCGGGCCTCGATTTACTGGCCCAAATGCTATCCCATAGCGAACCGCAGTTCGACATGATCTTTATCGATGCCGATAAAGAGAGTTATCCAAAATATTTGCGCACCGCTTTGCCCCTGCTCCGTGACGGCGGCCTTGTTGTCGCCGATAACACGCTGCCAGACGCCGTTCTCGACTCTCGCGCCGATCACGGAGCCAAGCGATACAACGCCGACGTCGGTACACACCCTGACTTAACCTCAATCCTTGTCCCCGTTCTCCGCACCCGCGGAATCGACGGCTTGCTGATCTCTTTAAAGCGGACCGAGGGGAAAGGGCGAAGGAGGAATTAAGAAGGAAGAATTAAGAAGTCCGATTCCGGAATCGAGCTTGTCCGTGCTCGATTAGTAAGCAAGGGTC